>DASQTT010000168.1:0-7774 GCA_035641735.1 Actinomycetota bacterium
GTCCTCCGCGGCCGTCTCCAGCCCCGGATAGGGGTCCTCGCGATCGATGAGGTCGAGGGCGGCCTGACCGGCCGCCACCGCGACCGGGTTCCCGCTGAGCGTCCCCGCCTGGTACACGGGACCCGAAGGCGCCAGCCGCTCCATCAGCTCCCGGCGGCCGCCGAACGCCGCGCACGGGAAGCCGCCACCCATGACCTTGCCGAGGACCGTGAGGTCCGGACCGACACCGAAGCGTTCCTGCGCCCCGCCCCGCGCGAGGCGGAACCCCGTGATCACCTCGTCGAAGATCAGCAGCGCCCCGTGCTCGTCGCAGAGGAGGCGGAGGCCTTCCAGGTAGCCGTTCTCCGGCGGGACGACGCCCATGTTCGCGGGCACCGGCTCGACGATGAGGGCCGCGATCGCGCCGACGTTCGCCTCGAACAGCGACGCCAGCTCATCGAGGCGGTTGAAGCGGGCGACGAGGGTGTCGCGGGCGGCGCCGGCCGTGACGCCGGGCGTGCTCGGGATGCCGAAGGTCGCCAGACCGCTGCCGGCGCCGCGCGCGAGCAGCGCGTCGGAGTGCCCGTGGTAGCAGCCCTCGAGCTTGACCACGGCGTCCCGCCCGGTGACGGCCCGTGCCAGCCGGATCGCGGACATGGCCGCCTCGGTGCCGGACGAGACGAGCCGCACCTGCTCGACCGAGGGGACCATCGAGACGATCCGTTCCGCCAGGAGGACCTCGGCCTCGGTCGGCATGCCGAACGTCGTGCCGCGCGACGCGGCCTCGATCGCGGCGTCGACGATCTCCTTTCGCCCGTGGCCGAACATCAGAGCTCCCCAGGATTGACAGAGATCCACGTACCGCTCGCCGTCCGCGTCCTCGAGGTAGGCGCCTTCACCTCGGACGGCGAAGCGCGGGAGGCCGCCCACGGCGCCGAACGCACGCACCGGGGAGTTCACGCCCCCGGGGATGGGGCGTTCGGCGCGCTCGAAGAGCTCTTCGGATCGGCCCACAGGTCCGGAAGTCTATGGCTGTGGTTGGATGCGCCCTCGATGAGCGTGGAACGCGACGACGTGCGCGCCGCTGCCGAGCGGATCGCGGGGCGCGTGCGCCGGACGCCGATCCTGGAGCTCGGAGACGTGGATGCGTCCTCGGCCGTGGCGAAGATCGAGCTCCTCCAGCACACCGGCTCGTTCAAGCCGCGCGGCGCCTTCAACAAGCTGCTGTCCGGCGACGTGCCGCCCGCGGGGGTGATCGCGGCCTCCGGCGGCAACTTCGGGTCCGCGGTGGCCTATGCCGCACGAGCGACGGGCGTTCCCGCCGAGGTCTTCATCCCCTCGACGTCGCCCCAGGCGAAGGTGAGCCGCGTGCGGGGGTACGGCGCCGGCGTGATGATCGTCGAGGGCTACTACGCCGAGGCGCAGGCGGCCCTCGCAGCGCGACAGCGAGAAACCGGGGCGCTCCTGATGCACCCCTTCGACCAGCCGGAGGTGATCGCGGGTCAGGGGACGATCGGGATCGAGCTCGAGGAGCAGGTCCCCGATCTCGACACCGTGCTGGTCGCGATCGGCGGAGGTGGGTTGATCGCGGGCATCGCGGCCTGGTTCCGGGGACGGGTGCGCGTGGTCGGCGTCGAGCCCGTGACGTGCGCGACGATGACCGCGGCGCTCGCGGTGGGCGAGCCGGTCGTCGCCGACGTGGGCGGTGTCGCCGCCGACTCGCTCGGTTCGGCTCGCGTCGGCGATCACACGTTCCCGCTCGTCCGTGACCACGTGGATCGCGTCGTTCTCGTCGAGGACGACGCGATCCGGGAGGCGCAGCGGGCCTACTGGGACGCATGCCGGCTGATCGTGGAGCCCGGCGGCGCCGCGGCGCTGGCGGCGTTGCGGTCCGGCGCCTACCGGCCCGAGGCGGGAGAACGGGTCTGCGTCCTGGCCTCCGGCGCGAACTGCGACCCCGCGACCGTCACCGGCTGAGGACGGCTCCGGCTCAGGGCGCGGCGTCGAGCAGGGCACGGAGCTTCGTCGTCGTGTTCCAGTTCCGGATCGTCATGTTCTTGTAGATCGGAAGCGCGGCGACCCGGTTGAGGCGGCTCTGCGTCGCCCGGCTGTCCAGCCGTGACATGTACAGGACCCCGTTGGCCGCCCAGATGCGGTCGACGCCCTCCTTCGTCGATACGTCCTTGATCGCAGCCGTGGCGGTCAGAGGCGGCTTCAGGAAGACCACGTCGTAGCGGTACTTCTTGGGCTGGGTGCAGAACCCCTTCGGCGCTCGATCGACGATCGCGCGCATCTGGCTCCTGCTGCGGAGCACCACGCTCGCCTCGTAATGAGCGAACGCCTTGTGGAGGATCCCTTCGATCCTTCGCGTGAGTTCGGCCTGGCTCGCGGAGGGCGCGTCGAAGACGACGTTGCCGCTCTGGATGTAGGTCGTCACGCGGCGGAAGCCGGCGTCCTCGAAGGACGCCTTCAGCGCCGGCATGGGAACGGCGTTCTTCCCGCCGACGTTGATGCCCCGGAGCAGCGCGACGTAGCGAGCCACCGCCGATGGTGCCTCAGCCGCGGAGCCAGTCCGCCGCGTCCTTGGCGTGATACGTGAGGATCAGGTCGGCACCGGCGCGCCGGATCGACGTCAGCAGCTCGAGCACGACGCGACGCTCGTCGAGCCAGCCGTTCTGCGCGGCCGCCTTCACCATCGCGTACTCCCCGCTCACGTGGTACGCGGCCATCGGGAACCGGGTGTCGTCCTTCGCGCGCCGGATCACGTCGAGGTACGGAAGCGCCGGCTTCACCATCACGATGTCGGCGCCTTCGGCGATGTCTGTGTGGATCTCGCGGAGCGCCTCGTCCAGGTTGGCGGGGTCCTCCTGGTAGCCGGTGCGGTCGCCGAACCGCGGCGCCCCCTCCGCCGCCTCGCGGAACGGCCCGTACAGCGGGCTCGCGAACTTCGCCGCGTAGGCGAGGATCCCGACGTCGGTGTGCTCGGCTCCGTCCAACGCCTCTCGGATCGCGGCGACCTGCCCGTCCATCATCCCGCTGGGCCCGACGAGGTGGGCGCCCGCCTCGGCCTGGGCCCGGGCGATCCAGCGGTACCGCTCGAGCGTAGCGTCGTTGTCGACCTCGTTCCGGTCGTTCAGCACCCCGCAATGGCCGTGGTCCGTGTACTCGTCCAGGCAGAGGTCGCCGATCACGACCGCGTCCTCGCCGAACTCGGTCCGCAGGGCAGCGATCGCCTGTTGCCCGATCCCTCCGGGGTTCCAGGCCTCGGATCCCTCGGCGTCCTTCCGTGCCGGAACCGCGAACACGATGAATGCGCGAACGCCGTGCTCCGCGATCTCGACCGCTTCCTTCCGGAGCGATTCGAGCGTGTGCTGGTGCTGTCCTGGCATGGAGGCGATCGCGACGGCCTCGTCGATCCCCTCCTTCGCGAAGAGCGGCGCGATCAGGTCGTCCGGACGCACGTCGGTCTCGCGGATCAACGAGCGGAGCGCCGGCGTGCGGCGCATCCGGCGTGGTCGGGAGGCGGGGAAGCTCATCCGGGAAGCGTACCGTCGCCGGTTCGGAAAGGGCTAGCCGAGCGCGCGCGCTACGGCCGCGACGAGACCTTCGACCGTGTGCGGTCGCGCGACGGCGGCCGGCCGAAGCCCCGCGCGTCGCGCCGCCGCAGCCGTGACCGGGCCGATGCAGACGACCTTCGGCGTGCCCCGTGCGCCGCGCAGCGCGCTCACGAAGCCCTCGACCGTGGACGCGCTCGTGAACGTCACGGCGTCGACCTCGCCGAGCCGGAGCGCGTCGCGCGCGTCTCGGGGGAGTGAGCGCGCGAAGACGGTCCGGTACGCGTCGACCCGGACGGGCTCCCATCCCTTCCGTTCGAGCGCCTCCTCGAGTCCCTCGGGCGCGATGTCCGCGCGGGCGGTGAGGACGCGGCCGTGTCCCCGCGGGAACGCGCGGGCGAGCGCCTGCGTCGTGAACGTGGCGGGCTGCAGGTCCGGCTCGCGGCCGGCCCATCGGCGGAGAGCAGCGGCCGTGCCCTCCCCGATCACCGCTACCTGCGCGCGCAGGTCACTCGGGTCGAGCCGTTCGCGCAGCACATCGACGGTCGTCCGGCTCGTGAGGGTGATCCAGTCGAAACGACCGGCGGTCAGGTCCTTCAGCGCACCCGTGAGTGCCGCGGAGCGCGCCGGCACGAGTCGGATCGTCGGCGCGATGAGGACGCGCGCTCCGCGGCGCTCGAGCTCCTGCACCAGCGGCGCCGCCTGCTCCGCCGGGCGGGTGACCAGGATCGTCCGCCCGGCGAGCGAGCCCTTCACCCCTGGAGCTCCGCCAGGATCGACTCCGCGCCGGCGTCGCGGAGGCGCCGCGCCGTCAACGACGCGACGTCGCCCGGGTCCGTCCCTTCGACCGCGTTCCGCACCAGCTTCGCCCCGTCGGCCGTCGCCACCACGGCGACGAGCCGGAGCCGGTCGTCCTTCGTCGCGGCGAACGCCCCGAGCGGAACGTCGCATCCCCCGCCGAGCAGCTTCGTCAGCGTCCGCTCCGCCTCGAGCGCCCGGCGGGACGCGGCGTGGTCCAGGACGGACAGCACGGCCCGTGTGTTCCGGTCGTCCTCGCGCGCCTGCACCGCCAGGCATCCCTGCCCGGGCGCCGGGACCATCTCGTCAACGCGGAGGCGTCGCGCGTTGGCCGGGTCGAGTCCGAGCCGCCTAAGCCCTGCCGCCGCCAGCACGAGGCCGTCCACCTCCCCTTCCGACAGCTTCCGCAGCCTCGTGTCGACGTTGCCGCGGATCTCCGTCACCGCCATCCCGGGGAAACCCGCGAGCAGCTGGGCCCGTCGCCGGAGGCTCGACGTGCCGACGACCATGCCGGGCTGGAGCTTCGGGTTCCGACCGATCAGGACGTCGAGGGGGTCGGCTCGCTGAGGTACTGCCGCGATCACGATGCCTTCCTCGTCCTCCGCGGGCAGGTCCTTCGCCGAGTGCACAGCGACGTCGACCTCGCCCGCGCGGAGCGCCTCGACGATCCGGTCGATCCAGAGCCTCTTCATGCCCGAGGTCGATCCGGTGGCGACGGCCCCCTCGTCTCCGGACGTCGACATGGGGACTATCTCGGAACGGAAGGCGTTCGCCGAGAGCATCCCCGCGATCTCCTCGGCCTGCGCGAGCGCGAGGGCCGAACGTCGCGTCGCGATCCGGAGGGTGCTCACTCCTCCTCGAGATGGGAAGGATCGAGTCCGAGCAGCTCTGCGAGCAGTGTCGCCTGCGCACGTCTCGACGCGGGATCCGACCGCTCTTTCAGCGCGACGATGGGGTCGTGCAGGAGCTTCGCCACGATCCCCTGCGCGAGCGCCTCGACGGCTGCGCGCTCGTCGTCGGTCAGCGACGACAACCGCGGAGCGAACCGCTCGAGCTCCCCGCCGAGGATCGCGTCGCCGCGGCGCCGGATCGCGCGGATCAACGGCGCAAGCTCGTCGCCGCGGCGACGTACCGTGAAGCGCGCGACCTCCTGCTCCACGATCGCGCGCGCGGCCGCCAGCGCCGCCGCGTCGCCTGCCGAGGGGTGTCCGCGGAGCGTCTCGAGGTCGATCAGGCTCACCGCCGAGTGTCGCGCCACGTCGGGATCGACGTCGCGCGGGACGGCCAGGTCCACGATCACCAGCGGCCGAGTGTCCGCTCGACCTGTCGACCGGAGCTGATCCGGATGGAGCACGGTCCCGATCGCGCCCGTGGCCGCGACCACGAGGTCGGCATCGCGGAGAGCGTGCGGGAGCGCATCGAGGTCTCCCGCCTCGGCGCTCAGACGTTCCGCGAGCGCCTGGGCGCGCTCCGGCGAGCGGTTCAGGACCCGAACGGATCCCACCCCTCGCCGGCGGAGGTGCTTCACGACCATGCCGGCCATCGTGCCGGCGCCGACGACCGCCACGGTTCGCCCTCGGAGCCCCCCGAGCCGCTCCTCGGCCAGATCGCTCGCGAGCTCCACGAGCGCGTCGGGTGCCGCTCCGAGCGAGGTCTCCCGTCGGACACGCCGGCCCGCTCTCGTCGCGGCGTGGAACAGGCCCGTCAGGGTCGGCCCGGCCGATCCCTCTCCCTGCGCGACGCGCAGCGCCTCGCGGACCTGGGCCTGGATCTGGGTCTCCCCGACCACCATCGAGTCGAGTCCCCCGGCCACCGAGAAGAGGTGCTCGGCCGCGTCCCGCTCCCAGTGTGCGTACAGCGGGGTCGACACGTCGGCCTCGGCCACGGTCCGCGTCTCCGTCAGGAGACGTTTCAGCGCGAGGAACCCGGGGTGGTATCCGGCGACCGCGCCGTACACCTCGACGCGGTTGCACGTCGAGAGGATGACCGCTTCGTCCAGCCCCTCGAGATCATCGGCGCGCCGGTAGGCCTTGACGAGATCCTCTTCGCCGAAGGCCAGCCGCTCGAGCAGATCGATCGGCGCGCCGCGGTGGGAGATCCCGAGGGCGAGGACGGGCATGACGTCGTGAATCCTACCGAGCTTGGGTCCCGAACCGGACCGGGTTCGAAAGCGGACGCCTCAGACGCGGGTTGCCTCCGTGCCCCGACGCGTGGTGAGCTACGTCTCCGTCCGAGCCGAGGGGGGCCCCGATGCAGGCATCCATCCGCCGCCTTTGCCGATCCGTGATGGTGGCCGGGGGGTTCATCGTGTCTGCGATCGCCCTCCTGCCGGGGCCCGGCGTCCAGGCGGCCGATCGAACGACGGCGAGCGGCGATCCGGTGGTCGTCGCGGCCGGCGACTTCGCGTGCCAGACGCTCACGAGCGGCGAGGGCACGGCCACGTGCCAGTCGGGCGCGGTGGCGGACCTGATCCGCAGGATCGACCCCGATCGGTTCCTCGCGCTGGGAGACCTCCAGTACAACAACGGCAAGCTCTCGGAGTTCCTCCGGGTCTGGGACGTGCAGTTCGGCGATCTGAAGTCGATCACGAAGCCGATCCCGGGGAACCACGAGTACGGGACGCCCGACGCGGCCGGCTACTTCACGTACTTCGGCGCACGGGCGCACCCACCGCACGGGTACTACTCCTTCGACGTCGAGAACTGGCACGTCGTCGCGCTCAACGACGCGCTCTGCGGCGACGACGACTGCGCGAACGGGACCCCACAACACGAATGGCTCGAGCAGGATCTGGCCAACAGCGACGCCGAGTGCACCCTCGCGATGATCCACCACCCGCGGTACGACTGGCGTCCCTGGCAGAAGTGGGTGGACGTCGAGGACGACACGCCGAACGGCGGAACGTCGGTCGACTTCCTGGTTCCGCTGTGGCGGGTGCTGCACGGAGCGGGGGTCGAGGCCGTCCTGAACGGGGACAACCACCTGTACCAGCGGTGGGCGCCTCAGGACGCCGACGGGAACCGCGTGGCCGGTGGCACGATCCAGTTCACGGTGGGGACCGGCGGGCGGCTGCTCTACTCCTACGGGATCCCGCCCCGCCCGGCGAACCTGCTCGTCACCCAGAATGAGGCCTTCGGCGTCCTCAAGCTGACGCTCCACGAGGACTCCTACACGTACGCGTGGAAGTCTGCTCCCGGGCAGCCGCGGTTCGAGGACCGGGGCACCGTCGCCTGTTCCTGAGGGGATGGCTTCGGACCACCTCGTAGAATCGATCCCGGAGACGTGGCTGAGCGGCCGAAAGCAACCGCCTGCTAAGCGGTTAGGGGGTGATGAGCTCCCTCACAGGTTCGAATCCTGTCGTCTCCGCAGGTAGATGGCGGTTTTCGAGAAGTGACAAGACCAAGCGGTTTTGTCACTCTCAGCGAAGAGGCCAGCATTTGGGC
>DASQTT010000169.1:0-4972 GCA_035641735.1 Actinomycetota bacterium
TTCAGTGCCCCGCCGCGGTTCCGTCAGCCACGGACCTTGGATTCGAGCCCGCTGATCAGCAGGTCCAGCCCAAACTCGAACTGCTGATCGGCGTCGCACTCGGCGAAGTGGGGGCCGACCGCCTGCAGGGTGGCGAACTCGTCGGGGAGTCCGGCGGCGAGCTCCGCGTGCGCCTTCATGTGGGCCTCGTCCGCGCCCCCGGCGATCGAACCGAGCTCCATCATCACGAAGCCCTGGATGTAGCCACCGAACGCGTGGAACGCCTGAGCGGTGTCGCGGTCGGACAGACCGGAGGAGCGGAGCACCTTGAGCGCGAACTCCGTCGGTCGCATCGAGTCGATCGATCGGATGGGGCCGCGCTGCTCCGCGAACAGGACCATCACGTTCGGATGCTGCTGGAGCAGACGCCGCCAGGCGCGAGCGCCGCGCCGGCAGTTCTCACGCCAGTCGTCTGTCGGCGCCGGGAAGTCGAAGTCGGCCATCACTCGCTCGCAGATCCCGTCGAGGATGTCCTCTTTGTCCTCCACGTGGTGATACAGCGACATCGCCTCGACGCCGACCTCGCGCGCGATCCGTCGCATCGACACCGCCTCGAGGCCCTCGGCGTCCATGACCCGGAGGGCCGCCTCGATCACGCGCTCCCGCGTGAGCGGCGGCCGGGCACGTACCTCGTTCGTCTTCATGCCATATCCCGTTCTTGCCCCCGCCGAAGGCGGCGGGTTGACAGGCTTACGTCGTACGCCTACTGTCCGTACATCGTAAGCGTACGTTGTACGTTCCGCAAGACGAGGGGAGCAGCACGATGAGGGTCAACCCGGAATCACTCGCACGGGCCAGCGCACGCCATCCCTGGCGGGTGGTGGGACTCTGGGTGGCGCTGGCGGCCGGAGCGCTCGCGCTCGCGTCCTCGCTGCTCGGCGGGGTCCTGAACAACGACATCGCGTTCACGAACCGCCCCGAGTCGGTCCGGGCGCAGGAGCTGATCGACGAGCGCTTCACCGAGGGCGAGGTCGGCGCCGGGACGGAGTACGTGATCGTGTCCGCCGACGGGTCGACGGTCGAGGACCCGGACTTCCGCGCGTTCGTGACCGAGCTGCAGGCAGCCCTCGCCGGCCTGAAGGGCGTCGTCGCCCAGCCGCCGGCGACGTACTACGACGTCGTCGAGGCCGCGCCCGAGCAGGCAGCCGGCCTCGTGTCGACGGACGGGTCGGCGACGCTGATCCCGGTCGCGATCGTGGACGAGGAGATCGACACCGTCGAGGCGCTCCGCGAGACGCTCGTCGAGCACCGGACCGAGGGGTTCACCACGCAGCTGGCCGGCCAGGCCTCGCTGTTCGCGGACTTCTCCGAGATCGCCGAGGAGGATGCGCGGAGCGGCGAGTCGATCGGGGTCGGCGCCGCCCTGATCGTCCTGGTGATCGTGTTCGGCGCGATCGTCGCGGCGCTCGTGCCGATCCTGATGGCGATCGTCGCGATCGCGATCGCGCTCGGCCTCGTCGCGCTGATCGGACAGATGGTCGAGTTCAACCTCTTCGTGGTCCAGATGATCTCGATGATCGGCCTGGCCGTCGGGATCGATTATTCGCTCTTCATCGTGTCGAGGTTCCGCGAGGAACGGAAGAAGGGATACCCGAAGCTCGAGGCGATCGGTGCCGCGGGGGCCACGGCGAGCCGGGCGGTCTTCTTCAGCGGCGTGACCGTCGTGCTCGCGCTGCTCGGGCTGTTCATCCTGCCGACGAACATCTTCCGGAGCCTCGCCGCCGGCGCGATCTTCGTGACGCTGATGTCGATCCTGGCGGCGCTGACCCTCCTTCCCGCCGTGCTCTCGTTGCTCGGGGATCGGATCAACTGGCCGCGGCTGTCCAAGCGCGCCCGGCTCGATGTCCCGCACGACTCGCCCGGCGGGTTCTGGGACCGGGTAACCCGCCGGGTCATGAAGCGCCCCGTGGTGTTCCTGCTGGCGGCGGTCGCCGTCCTCGGGACGCTCGCGAGCTTCACCTTCCAGATGAACAAGGGGAACTCGACGAACATCGAGCAGTTCCCCGACGTCCCGTCGAAGGGTGCGTTCCTCACGCTGCAACGCGATTTCGCGGGCGGCTTGACCGAGCCCGCGGAGATCTTGGTCACCGGCGCCGTCGACACGCCGGAGGCGCGGTCCGCGATCTCCGAGCTCCAGACCACGCTCGCCGGCTTGCCGGCGTTCAACGAGCAGGTGTCGGTGACGCCCGCGGCCGATGGCTCCGCGGTGCGGGTCAGCGCCTTCTTCCAGGGCGATACCCAGACCGATGCGTCGTTCGAGGCGGTCGAGAATCTCCGCCAGGACGTCATCCCGTCGGTCTTCGAGGGCGTGCCCGGCGTGGAGGTCCTCGTCGGCGGGAACACGGCCTTCTTCGCGGACTTCCTGCAGGTGACCGACCGGTACCAGTGGATCGTGTTGGCCTTCGTCCTCGGGCTGTCGTTCCTCTTGCTGATGGTGGTGTTCCGGTCGATCGTCGTGCCGCTGAAGGCGATCGTGATGAACCTGCTCTCCGTGGGCGCGGCCTACGGGGCCATCACGCTGGTGTTCCAGGAGGGCGTCGGGATCGGGTTCTTCAACGCGATCGGCTTCGACTTCCAACGGTCGCCGGCGATCGAGGCGTGGCTCCCGCTGTTCCTGTTCTCGGTGCTGTTCGGGCTGTCGATGGACTACCACGTGTTCCTGCTGAGCCGGATCCGGGAGCGCTACGACCAGACGCACGACAACACCGAGTCGGTCGCGTACGGCCTGCGGACGACGGCCGGCATCATCACCGGTGCGGCCGTCATCATGGTGGCCGTCTTCACGGGGTTCGCGTTCGGGCGTCTGGGCCCGTTCCAGCAGATGGGGTTCGGGTTGGCCGTCGCCGTCTTCATGGACGCGACGATCGTCCGGACGCTCCTGGTGCCGGCGTCGATGCGGCTCCTCGGTGACCTGAACTGGTACCTGCCGAAGTGGCTCCGGTGGCTGCCGAAGCTCAACGTGGAGGGACACGAGCCCGAGCGGGTCGTGGTGCCGGACACGCCGGCCGAGCTGATCGAGGCCGGGGTCGACCCCACGAGCCGCCAGGGCGACTTCGGATAGCGGGCGTGGGCGGAGGAGCCGCTAGGCTCCTCCGCCGTGACCGCCGAGCACGACGCCGTCCGGGCCCGGCTGGGCCCGGTCGGCGTCTGGTCCTTCGCGTTCGACTCGCTGCCGGCCGACGCCGTCCGGCAGACCGCTCGCGAGATCGAGTCCCTCGGCTATCCGTCGCTCTGGGTGCCGGAGGGCGGCGGATCGAGGGAGATCTTCGCGCACCTCTCGCTGCTGCTCTCGGCTACGGAACGGATCACGGTGTGCTCGGGCATCGCCAACGTCACCGCGCGCCACGCCGAGGCGATGTCCGGCGGCGCCAGGACGCTCGCGGACGCCTTCGGCGAACGGGTCGTCCTCGGGCTCGGGATCGGCCATCAGGTCACGACCGGACGACGCGGACAGGACTGGGGCGATCCCGTCGGCAGGATGGCCGCCTACCTCGACGCGATGGACGCGGCGCAGATGGGACCGCTGCCGGAGATCCCGCCCCGCCGTCTGCTGGCGGCGCTCGGCCCGAGGATGCTCCGCCTCGCGGGGGAGCGGGCCCTGGGAGCCCACACGTACTTCGTTCCGGTCGAGCACACGGCCCGAGCCCGAGCCGAGCTCGGACCCGAGCCGGTCCTCGCCGTCGAGCAGACGGCGGTCGCGACCTCGGATCCGTCGCGCGCGCGACGGATCGCTCGTGGCTGGGCCGCCAGCTACCTCGAGCTCCCGAACTACGCGAACAACTGGCGGCGGCTCGGCTTCGGCGAGGACGACGTCGCCGGGAGCGACCGGCTCCTGGACGCGGGGATCGTGTGGGGGGACGCCGACACGATCGCGGGCCGCATCCGGGAGCATCTCGACGCCGGCGCCGACCACGTCGGTGTGCAGGTGATCTCCTCCCGGGACGACGACGCCTGCGTGCCGCAGCTCACGGAGCTCGCCGCGTTGCTCCTCGAACGCTGAGCTTCAGGCCGCCGGATCGGTCGACCGAGGAGCGCTCGGGTCCACCGCGCACGCGTCCTGTCCGAGCAACCGTCCGACCCGCTCGCGCCGGTCGGCGATCCAGCGGTACGCGCGCTCGGTGATCGTCGGGAAGCGGTCGGCGAGCGCCGCGAGGGGCTTCCCGCCGGGGAGCAGCTCGAGCACCCTGGGGACGGCCGCTCCTCCGGACGCCACGCGGCCGTCGGCCGAGACGAGATGCCACGACGACCGCCGTCGGTCGGGACTCAGCTCGGCGAGGAGCGCATCGGCGCGCGGATCGCCCAACGCCACCAAACGGAGCCGCCCCCGCCGATCCCAGCGCCGGAGCTGCCACGCGCACCACCGGCAGAGCCCGCAGTCGGCGTCGTAGCACACGGTCGCGGTGATCATCGGAGCCGGGCGATGGGCTCTAGTAGCGGTCGTCGTGCGAGGGGAGGTCACGGGGTCGATCCGAGGTCCGGATCCACGGCTGCGACGCTCCGCCGGCGGCCTCGTGCTGCCACCGGCGCACCTGCGACCGGATCCCGTACCACGCGACCGCGCCCAGGACGGCGAGGGTCAGCAAGATCGTCAGTACGAGGAACGCCGTCGCCTTGATCACCGCGCCGAGGATGCCGAACGCCGCGGCGAGGAGGACGAGGATCAACAGGAACCAGGCCACACGTCCATCCTACGGCTGCTCCGTAGGAGACACGGTCCATGGACCGCGACGTCGTCGGGGCGCATACTCGCGGAGCGCGGTTCGAGGAGCGTTCGAGGAGCGGGAGAGACGTGAGCATCTCGACGAAGGCAGCGGCCGCGGCGCGACGGCTGCGGGCGAAGCGCCGGTGGGAGTGCCCTCGCTGTCGCCAGGCGGTCGCGAACACGCTCGCGAAGTGTCCGCGATGCGGTTGGATCGACGCGTCGACGACCGCC
>DASQTT010000170.1:0-2395 GCA_035641735.1 Actinomycetota bacterium
GGACGAATGCGGAGACGGCCATCAACGCGAGGGCGAACGGATAGCCGAACAGCCACTCCAGCTCGGGCATGTGCTCGAAGTTCATGCCGTAGATGCCTGCGATGAGCGTGGGGATCAGGATGATCGCGGCCCACCCGGTCAGCTGCTTCACCACGACGTTCAGCCGATTCGACGCTTGCGCGAGGAGAGCCTCGAGCGACGACCTGAGCAGCTCGCCGACGTTCTCGGCGAGCTCGATCGTCCGGGTCACGTGGTCCTGTACGTCGCGGTAGTACGGCGTGAGACGTTGCGTGACGAGTCCGCCATGATCGGCCAGCGCGTCGAGAACGTGGCGCGTCGGCCCGGCCAGCCGGCGGAAATGGATGACGAGCCGTTTGCGGTCGAACAGCTCGCGTTGCAGGCCCTGGTCCTCTTCCTCCCCGAAGACACGTTCCTCGACGTCGTCCGCCAGATCCTCGAGCCGGTCGACGACGATCAGGTAGTCGTCCACGATCTCGTCGAGGATGAGGTACAGGGGGTAGCCGATCCCTTCGTCGCTGAGATCGGACGTCGCGCGCGCTCTTTCGATCGCCGCGTCGAAGTTGAATAGCGGCGCTCGGCGGATCGTCAGGAGGTAGAGGTTCTCGTCCGCCAAAATGTGGACCTCGGAATCGATGAGCTCGTCGTTTGCATCGAGCGAGAGCCCGTGCAGAACGACGAAGACGTAGCCCGGATAGAACTCGACCTTGGCGCGCTGTCCCCACCGGCGGCTGTCCTCGACGGACAGCTCATGCAGATCCAGCAGGCGCTGCAGCGTGGAGAGCTCCTCGTCGCTCGGGTCGACGACGTCGATCCACAACCGACGCCGACCGTCCTGCCGAACCTTCTCGAGCTCGGCGGGATCGAACGATGCCTCCTCCTCGAGTTGGCCGTCGCGGTAGACGCGGCTCCTGATCACGCGTTGCTCCTATGTCAAGCGGCGACGGCGACCAAGCCGTCGGTTGGCCGATTCACGGATGTCATCGTCTTGAACACCACTCTCGAAAGGCGACGCTTCAGTGCTCGGATCGCCTCGGTCTTGCTCATGCCCTCCGAGCGCTTCTTGGCGATGTAGTCCTTGGCCGGCTGGTGGATCCGCAGCTGCGTCACAGCGATCCGGTGCAGCGCCGCATTCAGCTGGCGGTTGCCTCGCCGATTGAACCGATGACGGTGCACCGCGCCCGAGGAGGCAGGGACCGGCGCCGCCCCCGCGTAGCGAGCGAAGTGGCCTTCGGTGGGGAACCGCTCGATCCTTGCCGCCTCGGCCACGATCTTTGCCGCGGTGAGCTCGGCACATCCCGGGATCGCGAGCAGCGCCGGGGCCGTGGCCTTGACGAGCGAGCCGATCTCACGCTGGAGCTCGTTCGCTCGAACCGTGATCTCCTGCACCGGGCAACCAGATCCAGTCAGATCCGCACGTCCGCGCTCGGCGCCAGTTCTCGCAGCCGGCTCTCGAGGTCGTCCAGGGTGGCGAACCGGTCAAGCGTGCGTGGCCCCGGAGCCAGGTCCGGGTCGATGTCGTGGAGCAACCAGCGCAGCTTGGACTGGATCGCCGTGCGCTCGTTCACCATCTGCTCGCGATGCGCCGCAAGCAGGCCCAGCTCCCGCTCGGGACCGGACAGCGTGGCCTGAGGCAGGTCCGGGTGCGCGAGCGCCGCCCGCGCCACCGCCGTGGCGTCGATCGGGTCAGACTTTCCGCGGATTCGGTCTGTCCGGCGAGCCTCGCCCATGAGCCGGGGAGGCACCCGCACCTGGCGCTCTCCCCGACCGATCAGGTAGCGCTCCAGGTGTCCGGAGACGTGCCGGCCGTCTTCGATCGCGAACAGGCGCTCGGGGCCCAGGTGGCGAGCCCACGCCACTAGTCGCTCGAACCCCGGCCTGCGAGCGCGGACGGTGAGCTCGGCCACCACGTGGCCGGTCGCCTTGTCGACCGCGACCGCCGTGTGGGTCTGCTTGTGCGGGTCGATCCCGATTACGATCACCTCCGGTCCCCTTTCTGGACGCGAATACCGGATCGCAGGGACCACCGGCGGACACGCCTCAGTGGGGCGGATGCACGCTCCTATGAAGTCACGCCGGCAGGCCTTGGCCGGCGGCGGGCGGCAGAACGCGTGAAGGTCATCCCGCTCGCGGGGTGACACGGAGCCTATGAGCCAGCCCGCCGTCGGCCGGAGGCTATCCCGAACCGAGCACGGGATCTCACTGCCCGCTCACCCTGACACTGAGTGAAGCGTACGCGTCAGCGCACCGCGAGATCCGGCACCGCGACGACGCGTGTATCCCGGCGCGGGACGACCTTCACGGCCTCCGCACCGAGGAGCGCACGGAGCTCGGACAGCACGCCGGCGTTCGGATCGACGCGGTACGTCCCCACGTC
>DASQTT010000171.1:0-2869 GCA_035641735.1 Actinomycetota bacterium
GACCCTGATCCCGATACCGACGTTTCCGCCGCCCGCCCCACGCTCGATCCAGGCCGTGTTGCCCGCCACGAGATCGAGCCCGTTCTCCGGGCGCGCGATCACGAGCGCCTGCGTGAACCGTCCCGGTCCGGAGCACAGCTCCACGTCGCGTTCCCGGCCGCGGTGCGCGCGCATCTCGTCGAGTCCGTCGAGGGGCTCGCCGGCGCGAAGGAGCACGGCGCTCCCCTCCCCTGCCCGCCGCGTCACCGCGTTCATGCAGAAATGCATGCCGTAAGTGAAGTACACGTACAGATGCCCGGGAGGCCCGAACATCACCTCGTTCCTCGCCGTCATGCCGCGGAACGCATGACTGCCCGGGTCGTCCGGCTCGTACGCCTCCACCTCGACCAGGCGAGCGGCCAGCCGCCGCCCGTCCGGGAGCGCGCGCACCAGCACGTGACCGAGCAGATCGGGCGCCACCTCGGTGGCCGGCCTCGCGTAGAAAGATCTCGGCAGCCGACGCGTCACGGTCGGCCCTCGGCGAGGAACCGCCGGAGCTTCGTCAGGGGCCAGGCGTTGATCACGTCGTCCTTCGTCAGCCACCCTCGCTGGGCGACGCCGACCCCGAACCGACGATGCTCCAGGTGCGGCACGGCGTGCGCGTCGGTGTTCACGGCGAAGCGCACGCCGTGACGACGAGCCCACAGGACGTGCTCGTCGCAGAGGTCCAACCGGTCGGGGTGCGAGTTGATCTCGAGAGCGGTGCCGGTCCGGGCGGCGGCCGCGAAGATCGCCTCGAGATCCAGGTCCACGGGTGGCCGCCGCCCGATCTGCCTCGTCGTGAGGTGGCCGATCATGTCCACGTAGGGGTTCTCGATGGCCCGGAGGACGCGGCGGGTCATGTCGTCCTTCGACTGGTTGAAGTGGGAGTGCACCGACGCCACGGTGAGATCGAACCCGGCGAGGAACGGCGCCTCCCAGTCGACGGCTCCCTCCGGATCGATGTTCAGCTCCGTCCCGTGGAGCAGCGTCATCGACGGGTATCTCGCCTGGAGCCGCTCGACCTTCGCTCGTTGGGCGAGGATCTTGTCCTCGGTCATCCGTTGCATGTACAGGTTCGGCGCGTGATCGGTGACGGCGAAATACGCGTACCCGAACTCCGCGGCGCGCGCCACCATGTCCTCGAGGGACGCCAGGCCGTCGGTGAGGTTCGTGTGCGAATGGAGGTCGCCTTTCAGCTGGCGCTCCTCGAGGACCTTCGGAACGGTTCCTTCGAGCGCCGCCTCGACCTCGCCGCGATCCTCGCGAAGTGCGGGCGGGATGGAGGTCATGCCGAGCCGCTCGTAGACCTGAGCCTCGGTCTCGGCGGCCAACAGCTCGCCGGACGCGGCGTCGAAGAGACCGTATTCGCTCAACTTGAGGCCCTGGCGCACAGCCCGCTCTCGGATCCGGATGTTGTGCGCCTTCGACCCCGTGAAGTAGATCATCGCCGCGCCCCAGGCATCCTTCGGCACCACCCGGAGATCCACCTGGAGCCCCAGCTCCGTGAGCACGGAGGACTTCGTCTCCCCGTGGGCCAGGACGCGGGACACGGTGGGATGGCCCACGAACGCCTCCATGATCGGCGGAGCGTCGGCCGACGCCACGAGGAGGTCGACGTCCCCGATCGTCTCCTTCATCCTCCGGAGGGACCCGGCGTGGTCGATCCGGCGGACCTGCTTGAGCGGCCGGAGCGCGTCGATGAACGTCTCGGCGACGTCGAGCGCGAGATCGATCCGGACCCGATCCCCGGACGAGCGGAGCTGCGTGATCGCCCGCGCGATGTTCTCCTGCGTCTTCGCCCCGAACCGAGGGAGGGTCGCGACCCGATCCTCCTGGATCGCCTCGACCAACAGGTCGACCGAGTCCACGCCGAGCTCCTGGTAGAGGACCATCGCCTTCTTCGGTCCGACGCCGGGGATCGCCATCACCTCGCGAACACCTGCCGGGATCTTCGCCCGGAGCTCGTCGAGCTCGGCGACCCGGCCTGTCGTGAGGAACTCGTGCACCTTCTCCCCGATCGACTTGCCGACGGACGGCACGCGGAGGATCTCGGGAAGGTCCTTGCCGTCCAGGTCCACCGGGTGCCCGCCGACCGCGCGGGCGGCCTTCTCGTAGGCCCGAGGCTTGTAGGGGTCACCCGAGAGGACGGAGAGCAGGTCCGCGTACTCGACGAGCATCGCCTCGACGGCGTCGTTCGCCCGAGGCATCCCGCGTCACGCCACGCCGAAGAGGCGGAGCAACAGCGCCTTCTGCGTGTGGAGCCGGTTCTCCGCCTGGTCCCAGACGACGGAATGGGGACCGTCGATCACCTCGTCGGTGATCTCCAGACCGCGATGCGCCGGCAGGCAGTGCAGCACCACGACGTCGGGCGCGGCGAGGTCCACCAGCTTCTGCGTCACTTGATAGGCCGGGAACACGAGCGCACGCTCGTTCGCCTCCTCCTCCTGGCCCATGCTCGCCCAGACGTCGGTGTAGAGGGCGTGCGCGCCGGTCGCCGCCTCCTCCGGATCGTGGATCAGCTCGACCGATCCGCCGCTCTCGCCGGCGATCTCCTCGGCTCGGTGGACGACCTGCGGGATCGGCTCGAACCCGGGAGGGGTGGCGACCCGGACGTGCATCCCCATCTTCGTGCCGGCCAGCAGCAACGAGTGCGCGACGTTGTTCCCGTCCCCCAGGTACGTGAGGATGCGCCCGGACAGCTGCCCGAAGCGCTCCCGGAGCGTGAGCGCGTCGGCGAGCGCCTGGCACGGGTGCTCGAAGTCGGACAGCGCGTTCACGATCGGAACCGTAGCGGTCGTGGTGAGGACCTCGAGCCGCTCCTGCTCGTAGGTCCGCAGGACCACCGCAT
>DASQTT010000172.1:0-4948 GCA_035641735.1 Actinomycetota bacterium
GCGGCAGGTCCAGCCGGAGCCACTTCGACATCCCCGGCGGGAACGTCGAGAGCACGATCTCGTCGAAGTCCTCACCCTCCAGGGCATCGTCGATCGCTTGCAGGGGACGTTCGTCCCCGATCTCCCCGGTCGCCTCGACCCCGACGGAGCGGAACCGCTCCAGCGCGTCGTCCAGCCGGCGACGCGCGATCGTCCTGGCCTCGGCCTCGGTCCAGAGGCGATCGCCGGGCGGCGTCGCGGGGACGAGGACGTGGAACGAGGACGGCTGCTGTGTCAACTCCTGCAGGAGCGCCAACAGATGTGCCCCGCCGAGGGTCTGGTTCGCCACGATGAGGTAGCGACGCACGGCCCTCACCTCCTCGGCTCGCCGTTCCCTCCATCCTACGGCGGCTAGCATCCGGTGGATGGGGCGGCTCCGTGGGGCCATCGCGGCGGCGGTGACGCCGCTGCGCGACGGCGGTGGAGCCCTCGACCTCGAGTCGGTCGGGCCGCTGGTCCGATCCCTCGTGGACGGTGGCGTGGACGGTCTGCTCGCGTGCGGCACGACCGGCGAGGGCGTGCTGCTGTCCGTACCGGAGCGCAAGCGCACGGCTCGAGCGTTCCTTGACGCCCGGCCGGCAGGCTTCCAGGTGGCGGTCCACGCAGGCGCCCAGGGCACGAGCGACACGGTCGCGCTCTCGTCCCACGCGCGGGAGATCGGCGCGGACGCCGTGGCCGTGATCGCGCCGCCGTACTTCCCGCTCGGCCCCTCGGAGCTCTTCGAGCACTTCCGCTCGGCGGCAGAGGCCTGCGACCCCGTCCCGTTCTACATCTACGAGTTCTCCGCCCGAAGCGGGTACGCGATCCCGATCGAGGTCGTCGACCGGCTCCGCCGGGAACGGGGCAACGTCGTGGGGATGAAGGTCAGCGACCGGCCGTTCCACGCGGTCGAGCCGTACCTGATCGACGGGATGGACGTATTCGTGGGCTCCGAGCCGTTGGTGCGCGCCGGCATGGAGCGCGGGGCGATCGGAGCGGTGTCGGGGCTCGCGACGGCGTGGCCCGAGGTGGTGGCCGCCCTCGTCCATGAACACAACCCCGAGGCGCACCTCCACGTCACCGAGCTCCGCGCGCGGCTCGAAGGGATCCCCTTCCAAGCGGCGCTGAAGCAGGTCCTGGTCGACCGTGGCGTGCTGGCCCACGGCGACGTCCGTCCGCCGCTGCGCGGCCTGACGCTCGAGGAACGGACCACGGTCTCGGCGCTCGAGGCCGTCGCTTGACGGGCGTCCCCCGGCCTCGTTAGCGTTCGCACCTGCAAGTTCCATCTCCCGGATAGGAATCGGCTCCTCGTGATCCGCACACGGACGGCAGGGCAGGTGGCGGCGATGATCCCCGACCGCCTCTGCTGTCCCGCGGGCTCCGCCGAGGCCGTATCCGGCCTCGGAGCCCCCGCCTCGCCCTAGCCGGCCCGCTCCTACGCACCGCCCACCGGCCGCCGCGAGGCGGCCGATCCCGTTCCCGGAGGCATCGTCCGATGGCCCGCTCCGAACGCACCGTTCCCCGGCCGCGAGGCCAAGGGCAATGGGCGCTGGGCTACCACGAGCCGCTGAACGGTGCCGAACAGATCAAGAAGGAGGCCGAGCCGCTCCACGTCCGCGAGCGGATCGAGCGGATCTTCGCGCCCGGAGGCTTCCGGTCCATCGGCAAGCAGGACCTGCGCAACCGGATGCGCTGGTGGGGCCTGTACACGCAGCGTAAGCAGGGCGTGCCCGGCGAGCGGACGGGGAGCGCCGAGCCGGAGGAGCTCGAGGACGAGTTCTTCATGCTCCGGATCCGGATCGACGGAGGTCGGCTGACGTCCGACCAGCTCCGCGCGATCGCGTGGGCGAGCGAGACCTTCGGCCGCGACGTCGCCGACGTCACCGACCGGCAGAACGTCCAGCTCCACTGGATACGGATCGAGGACGTTCCGGCGATCTGGGGACGTCTCGAGGGGTCGGGCCTCACGACGGCGGAGGCGTGCGGCGACACGCCCCGCGTGATCCTCGGCTGCCCGCTCGCGGGGATCGACGGCGACGAGGTCCTGGACGCGACGCCGGCGATCGAGGAGATCCGGCGCCGCTTCATCGGGACGACGGAGTTCTCGAACCTTCCACGGAAGTACAAGACATCGGCCAGCGGCTGCGCGGCCCGGTGCACCGACCCGGAGATCAACGACGTGTCGCTCGTGGGCATGGAGCATCCGGATCTCGGGCCCGGCTACGACCTGTGGGTCGGCGGTGGTCTCTCGACGAACCCCATGTTCGCGGAGCGACTGGCCGCGTTCGTCGAGCCCGACCGCGCCGCGGAGGCGTGGGCCGGCGTGACGAGCCTGTTCCGCGAGTACGGGTACCGCCGGTCGCGCAACCGGTCGCGCCTGAAGTTCCTCGTCCGGGATTGGGGCCCGGAGCGGTTCCGCGCCGTCCTCGAGAAGGAGTTCCTGACCGATCCGCTGCCGGACGGCCCGCCGCCGCCGCCGGCCCCGATGCATCGGCGCGACCACGTCGGGATCCGGCCGCAGCACGACGGCCGCTCGTTCGTCGGTTTCGCGCCGCGCGCGGGACGCGTGAGCGGCCATCAGCTCCGGCTGGTCGCCGACCTGGCGGACCGCTTCGGCGACGGACGGATCCGAACGACGACGCGACAGAAGCTCGTGATCCTTGACGTCGATCGCGCCGCCGCGCCCCAGCTGGCGGCCGAGCTCGAGGCGCTCGATCTCCCGGCGATGCCGACCCCGTTCCGCAAGGGCGTGATCGCGTGCACCGGCATCGAGTTCTGCAAGCTCGCGATCGGCGAGACGAAGGGCCGGGCCCGCTGGCTGGCGGAGGAGCTGGACCGCCGGCTCCCGGCGTTCGACGAGGAGATCCGCGTCCACGTGAACGGCTGCCCGAACTCGTGCGCGCGGTTCCAGGTCGCCGACATCGGCCTGATGTCGGCGATCGCCCGCCGCCCCGACGGCACCCGCTCCGACGCCTTCCTCGTCCACCTCGGCGGAGCCCTCGAAGGGTCGACGGCAGGAGCATCCTTCGGCCGGAAGGTGAAGGGCGTGAAGGTCCTCGCGGAGGACGCCGCGGACTACGTCGAGACGCTCGTCCGCCGGTACCGCGCACGCCGCGGGGTCGAGGGACCGACGTTCACCGAGTTCGTTCGGCGACTCGACGACGAGGAGCTGGCACGGTTCGCCCGACCGGAGGTCGCCCGATGAGCACACGCCGCGCCGTGCCCTTCTACTGCCCCTTCTGCGGCGAGCAGGAACTCACGCCCGCCGACGCCGGATGGCGCTGCGAGAGCTGCGAACGCGTCTTCGCCCTGGAGCTCGTCCGCGTCGGGGGTGAGACGTGATGGCCGACCGCGACCCGATCCAGCCGCTGCACCAGCCGGTCCTGCCCGTCTTCGAGGAGGAGGACGCCTGGGTCCAGCGCGCCGCGGAACGCTTCGAGGACGCGGCCGCCGAAGAGCTCCTGGCGTGGGCGCTCGAGCGCTTCCATCCGCGGATGGCGATCAGCGCAGCCGGCGGGGTGGACGGCATGGTGCTCGTCGACATGGCCTGGCGGCTGAACCCCGACGTGCGCGTGTTCACGCTCGACACGGGACGGCTCCCGGCCGAGACCTACAAGTTGTTCGAGGACGTTCGCGAGCGGTACGGGATCGACGTCGAGTTCGAGTACCCGGACACCGACGAGGTCTCCGCCATGGTGACCGATCACGGCCCGAACCTGATGTACCGCGCCGTCGACCTCCGGCTGCGCTGCTGCCAGGTCCGGAAGGTCGAGCCGCTGAAGCGGAAGCTGGCGACGCTCGACGCGTGGGTCGCGGGGCTGCGCCGGGAGCAGTGGCGGAGTCGAAAGAACATCGCGAAGGTCGAGCTCGACCGGGAGCACGGCGGGATCGTGAAGCTGAATCCGGTCGCCGACTGGACGCTCGACCGGGTCTGGGCGTACGTGCGGGCACACGACGTGCCGTACCACCCCCTCTTCGACCAGGGGTTCACGTCGATCGGGTGTGCACCGTGCACGCGGGCCGTCGAGCCGGGCGAGTCCGAGCGCGCCGGCCGCTGGTGGTGGGAGGAGTCGACCGACAAGGAGTGCGGGATCCACTGCTCCGTGCAGCTGCTCGGCTCCGCGCCGGACACCCAGCGCGAAAAGGTGCCGCGATGACCTTCGGCTTCCCGGTGATGCTTGAGGTCGCCGGCCGACGATGCGTCGTGATCGGCGACCTGGCGGTGCGGGAGGGAAAGGTCGAGGGGCTCCTCGCCGCCGGTGCCGACGACGTGCTCGTGTTCGCGGAGCGGGCCGACGAGCGGTTCGATGGGATCGCCGCGGTGAGGGTCGAGCGGCGCGCGTGGCGGCCCGAGGACCTCGATGGAGCTTTCCTGGTCGTCGCGTCGTCCGGCGACGCCGCCACGCGCACGGCGATCGCCGAGGGGGGTCGCGCTCGCGGCGCCCTCGTCAACGTGATGGACGACGTGCCGAACTGCGACTGGGCCGCGCCCGCGATCGTGCGTCGTGGCGACCTGGTCCTCACGGTCGGGACCGGCGGGGTCTCGCCCGCGGTCGCGCGGCTCGTCCGGGAGCGGCTGGAGGCCGCGTTCGGCCCCGAGTGGGCCGAGATGCTCCTCGTCGTGGGCGAGGTCCGGGACGAGACGATCGCCGCCGTGCCCGTGTTCGCCGAGCGGGCGAGGCGCTGGCGCGCGGCGCTCGACCTCGACGAAGCCGCCGAACTCGTGCGGCGGGGCCGCGGGGACGAGCTGCGGTCGCGACTCCGGGAACGTCTGCTGGGGGAACGGGTCCCGTGACGGGCCGCGTCGTGCTCGTCGGCGCCGGCCCCGGCGACCCCGACCTCCTCACCCTGAAAGGGGCGAAGGCGCTGGGCCAGGCAGACGCCGTGGTCTACGACCGATTGGCGCCGCCCGTCCTCCTCGACTTCGCGC
>DASQTT010000173.1:0-4108 GCA_035641735.1 Actinomycetota bacterium
ACGGACCGACGGCGGTATCGAGCGCGCCGCCGGCGGCGTCCCACCGGACACGGACGATCCCCAGCGTCGCCTCGTCCGCTGCCACGCTGGTCACCTCGCCCACCGCCGCATCCCCCGTCCGGACGGGCATCCCGACCTCGAGCGGGCTTCCCGATCGCACCGGCAGGATCGCGCGAGGAGGGTGGCCCAGGTTCCGCACCTTCGCCACGGACTCCTGGCCCAGGAAGCAGCCCTTCGTGAAGTCGATCGTCCGCTCCAGCCCGGCCTCGGCCGGCAGCGAGTCCGTTCCGAAGTCGGCTCCCATCCGCGGGATGCCCCGGTGGACCCGCCATGTCTCGACGGCCTCGGGGAGCGCCTCGGTCAGGTCGGCGACGAGGGCGGCGCGGAGTCGTCGCGCCGGCTCGCCGGCGGCGACGACCACGCCGGCGCCGACGCCGAGGGGGGAGGGCGTCCAGACGGAGTCACCGTCCTCGGCGGCGTTGCCGCCGAGGACGGCGAACGCGGCGAGCGTCTCGGATGCGTCGACCAGGTCCACGTCCGACGACAACACGTACGGAGCGAGGATCGACTCCACGGCGTCCGGTTGGTCCGGCGCCTGCAGGAGGAGGAAGCTCTCCTGACGCATCGTGACGTGGAAGTCGGCCCGGATCCGGCCGGTGGGCGAGAGGACGAGCGAGCGCCGAGCCGTACCCGGTTCGAGGGACGACACGTTCGCCGTGACGAGATCGTGGAGCCAGCTCCGCGCGTCGGCTCCCCCGACCGCGAGGAGACGCCACCCTGCCAGTTCGGCGAACGCGCGCTCGGACTCGAGAGCGTCGAGCTGGACGCGTTCCGGCCGGTCGACGAGTTGCGGAGTCACCTCTGGGAGGATATCGGTCCTTGGAGATCCCCCAGACGTTGGTCGTCACGAACGACTTCCCGCCGAGGGTGGGGGGCATCCAGCGGACCCTCTGGTCGCTCTGCGGGTCGTTGCCCGGCGACCGACTCTCCGTGATCGCCCCGGCGTGGGACGGTGCGGGCCGGTTCGACGCCGAGGCGCCGTTCCGGATCCTGCGGCGGCCCGGCCGGTTCCTCTGGCCGACGCCGGCGATGGCGGAAGCCGTCGACCGAGAGATCGTCCGGTCGGGAGCCGAGGTGGTGCTGTTCGGCGACGCCTTCCCGCTGGCGTTGCTGGGTCCCCGGCTGGCCGCGCGCGGGACGCCCTATCTCGTCGCCGCCCACGGATTCGACTACTGGCTGTCGACCGTGCCGGTGGCCCACGGCGTGATGCGCCGGATGACCTCGCGCGCATCTCGGGTACCGGTGATGTGCAGCCGGTTCATCGCCCGGCGTGTGCGTACCGCGGTGCCGGCGGACGTCCCGGTCTCCGTCCTGTATCCGGGGGCGGACCTCGAGCGGTTCCGGCCGGATCTCCCCACGGCCGATCTTCGGGAGCGTCACGGGCTCGGGGACAGGCCGGTGATCGTCTGCGTCAGCCGCCTGGTCGCCAGGAAGGGGCAGGACGTGCTGATCCGATCGATGCGGGAGGTGTTCCGGCGCGTGCCGGACGCCGCGCTGGTGATCGTGGGCGACGGTCCACGCCGAGCGGGCCTGCAACGACTCGCCGAGACCGCCCCGAACCGATCCGTGGTCTTCACCGGCGAGGTCCCGGAGGCCGACCTGCCTCGTTATTACGCGCTCGGCGACGTCTTCGCGATGCCGTGTCGGACGCGCCTGGGCGGGATGGAGGTGGAGGGCTGGGGGAACGTGTTCATCGAGGCCGCGGCCTGCGGACGTCCGGTGGTCGTGGGCGATTCGGGCGGGGCGCGCGAGACCCTCGTTCACGGAGAGACGGGGATCCTCGTCGACGGACGGAGCGTGGCCGGCGTGGCCGACGCGGTCGCCGCCCTCCTCGAGGACCCCGCGTACGCCCGACGGCTCGGCAAGGCCGGGCGCGCGCGGGTGGAGGCCCGGCACACCTGGTCGGGCGCCGCCGGACGGCTGGGCGCGTGGCTGCGTGCGGCCGTCTGAACGCCTCCCGTCTGCCGGGGGGGCCGAGGGTACGCTGGCCGGGTGGAGGAACGGCGCTGTCCGAGCTGCTCCGCGCTCGTGAGCGAGGATGCCGAATGGTGCGGCCAGTGCTTCGCGTCGCTTCGCGTCGCGGAGGCGCCCGACCGCCCCGTGGACGCCGTGACGACGCGCGTCGCCGAGCCGGCGAAGGTCTCGGACGAAGCGGGCGGCGAGGCGGCATGGCCGTGTCCCGCGTGCGGCGAGGCGAACCCGATCGAGCTCGACGCGTGCCGGGTCTGCGGGACGCCGTTCGCGCAGCTGTTCCGTGAGCCGGCGAACCGGCCGACGATCTCGCCGCGCGACGCCTTGCTGTGGTCGCTGACGTTCCCCGGCGTCGGTCACGCGAAGGCGGGACGGACCGGGGACGGCATCGCGCGGGCGACGCTCTTCGTCCTCGCGTTCGGTCTCACGCTGGTGATCGCATTCTCCGGCGCGACCGGTTCGCTCCGGGCCGTCGTGATCGTGTTGCTCCTCAGCTCGCTGACCGTGTACCTCGGATCGGCCTACGAGGCCTACCGGATCGCGGACGGCGGCGGACTGCTGGTGTCGTCCCGCGCGCTCCTGTGGACGACGGTCGTCTTCGTGCTCGTGTCGATCGGTCTGCTGACGGCCTCCCTGTTCAGCGCGGGCGCTCGCTAGGATTCCCGGTCCGATGGAACACGCCGAAGGATCGATCGAGGTCCGGGCTTCCCTCGAGGACGTCATGGAGGTCCTCGAGGACTACGAGGCCTATCCGGAATGGGCCGAGGTTCGCAGCGTCGACGTTCGTCAGCGCGGCGAAGGCGGGCGCGCCACCGAGGTCGCCTTCGAGGTCGACGTTCCGGTGCTCGGCCGCGCCGCCTACACGCTCGTCTACCGGTACGCCCCCGGAGACACCGGGCTGTCGTGGGTCACGAAGGACGCTCGCGGACCGATCCGGGACATCCGCGGCGAGTACCTCCTGAACGAGACGGGGGAGTCGACCACGAACGTCACGTACCGGCTCGCGCTGGAGATCGGAGTGTTGGTCCCCGGCTTCGTTCGGACGGAGGGCGCCCGGCGGGTGATCGAGAACGCCCTCGAACGGCTGAAGCGCCGCGTCGAGCGGGGGTAGCGCCCCCGGTCGGACCTCGGTTCATCCGGCTGAGCTGGCCGGCCCTCGCCCGTAAGCTGGGGCGGTGCGCGTCCTCCTCTTCACCGGCAAGGGCGGCGTCGGAAAGACCACGGTCGCGGCCGCGACGGCCGTCCGCGCGGCCGCGGGCGGCGCTCGCACCCTGGTGATGTCCACCGACCCCGCGCACTCGCTCGGCGACTCGTTCGAGATGGAGATCGGATCGAACCCCACCCGGGTCTCCGACGGTCTCTGGGCGCAGCAGATCGACGCGCAGGAACGGCTCGAAGACAACTGGCGCGAGATCCAGGACTACATGATCCAGCTGATGAACTGGGCCGGGACGGAAACGATCCAGGCGGAGGAGCTCACGGTCCTTCCGGGCCTCGACGAGATCTTCGCCCTGATCGACGTCAAGACCCACGTCGAGGGCGGGGCCTACGACGTCCTCGTCGTGGACTGCGCGCCCACCGCGGAGACCTTGCGGCTCCTGTCGCTGCCCGACGTGATGCAGTGGTACATCGAGCGGATCTTCCCGGTCGAGCGCCGGATCGTGAAGACGGTGCGGCCGCTCGTCTCGCGCGTGACGACGCTGCCGATCGCGGGGGACCGCGTCTTCGACGCGGTCGAGCGGCTGCACCGGAACCTCGACGCCGTGAAACGGATCCTCACCGACGGATCGATGTCCTCGGTCCGCCTCGTGGTGAACCTCGAGAAGATGGTGATCGCCGAGGCGCGCCGCACGTACACGTACCTCGGGCTCTTCGGCTATCGGGTGGACTCCGTGATCGTGAACCGCGTGCTCCCGCCCGACGTCACCGACCCCTACTTCGGGAAATGGAAGGACATCCAAGCGGAGCACCTCGTCACGGTCCACGAGTCCTTCGACCCCGTGCCGATCCTGTCCGCGCGACTCTTCGACCGCGAGATGGTCGGCGTCTCGCTGCTGGCCGAGATGGGCGACGAGGT
>DASQTT010000174.1:0-11127 GCA_035641735.1 Actinomycetota bacterium
CTCGCCGGCCGTGAGGCGCATCGGGACGATCCGATCCTCGCCCTGGGGGGCGGCGCCGTGGGGGACGTCGGCGGGTTCGTCGCCTCGACGTACATGCGGGGCGTTCCGTTCGTCCAGCTGCCGACGACGCTCACGTCCCAGATCGACGCCGCGATCGGCGGCAAGACGGCGGTGAACCTCCCTGAGGGGAAGAACCTCGTCGGCACCTTCGCGCAGCCGCGCGCCGTGCTGGCCGACCTCGACGTCCTGAAGACCCTCGACGAGCGTGCGTACCGGTCCGGCCTCGCGGAGATGGCGAAGTACGCCCTCACCCTCGACGCCGGCCTGCTCGCGATGCTCGAAGGCGATCCCGCCCCGGTGATCGCCCGGGACCCTGCGGTCTTGGAGGACGTGATCGCCCGGTGCGTGCGGGCGAAGGCGGCGGCGGTCGCGGCCGACGAGCGCGACGCCGGGGCCAGACTGGTCCTGAACTACGGGCACACGCTCGGCCACGCGCTCGAACGGCTCGATGCGTTCGCCGGGCGGAGCCACGGGGAGGCGATCGCCGTGGGGATGGTGTTCGCGGCGCGGCTCGGGGCGTCCCGTGGCGCCGGCCGCGACCTCACCGCGCGGACGCTCAGGCTCCTCGCATCGCTCGGCTTCGAGTCCGCCGGCGATCTGCCGCCGACGGAGGAGATCCTCCGCGCCCTGCGGATGGACAAGAAGTTCCGCGTCCGCGTCCGCTTCGTCCTGCTCGAGGACGTCGGCCGGCCGACGATCGCGGACGACGTCACGGACGACGAGATCCGAGCCGTCCTCCGGGAGATGGGAGCTCCGGCGTGAAGATCCGTTACCTATTCGGACCGAACCTCGGCGCCCTCGGCACCCGCGAGCCCGACCGGTACGGGACCGAGAGCCTTCCCGAGATCATGTCGGCGGTGCAGGAACGAGCGGCGGGGCTCGGTCACGAGATCTCGTGGGAGCAGTCCGACCACGAGGGGGACCTCGTCGGGTGGCTCGTCGGCGCCCGCGCGGACGGGATCGAGGCGATCGTGATCAACCCGGGGGCGCTGACGCACTACTCGTACGCGCTGCGCGACGCGATCGAGGGGTGCGGTCTGCCGGCGATCGAGGTCCACATGACGAACATCCATGCGCGTGAAGACTTCAGGCGTCGGTCCGTGATCGCCGAGGTCTGTCGCGCGTCGATCAGCGGCCTCGGGGCCGGTGGCTATCATCTCGCGCTGGAGGCGATGCCGTGGATCACGTGACACGAAGGGAACGACTGCAAGGACGACTCGCGGACCTCGACGTCGACGCGCTCCTGGTCTCGAACCTCCCGAACGTGCGCTACCTCACCGGGTTCACAGGATCCTCGGCCTCCGTGCTCGTGGGCACCGAGGGATCGGTGTTCTTCACGGACGGCCGCTACGCCGAGCAGTCCCGTCTGGAGGTGCACGATCTGGAACGCGTGGCGTCGATGGAACCTCCGGCCCCGGCGATCCTCGATCACTGCCGGCGACTCGGCGTGCGGCGGCTCGGCTTCGAGCGACACACGGTGACGGTGGCCCAACATGAGGCGTGGAAGCAGAAGCTCGAGGACGTAGAGCTCGTCGGGATCGATCGGGAGGTCGAGCGGCTCCGCTGGACGAAGGACGCGGAGGAGCTTCGTCTCCTGCACGCGGCGCAGGAGGCGACCGACGCCGCCTTCGCCGACATCCTGGACGTCCTGGCGATGGGGATCACGGAACGCCAGGCGGCCGCCAGGCTCGAGCGGGGCCTTTCGTTGCACGGGGCGGACGGCGTCGCGTTCGAGTCGATCGTCGCCTTCGGCGAGCACGCGGCCGAACCCCACCATCGTCCGACGCATCGCGCGCTCGCCGAAGGCGACGTGATCAAGATGGACTTCGGGGGACTCGTCGACGGCTACCACACGGACTTCACTCGGACCGTAGCCTTCGGGGAGCCGGCGCCGGAGCTGCGCAAGGTGCACGACCTCGTGGCGGCGGCGCAGCAGGCCGGGATCGACGCGATCCGGCCCGCCGCGGTCGGCAGGGACGTGGACGAGGCCGCGCGGGCGGTGATCCGGGACGCCGGCTACGGCGACCGGTTCGACCACGGGCTCGGGCACGGCGTCGGCCTCGAGATCCACGAGGGCCCCTCGCTCGGGACCCGGTCGGACGACGAGCTGCCGGTGGGCGCCGTCGTGACGGTGGAGCCGGGCGTCTACCTGCCGGCGCTCGGCGGCGTGCGGATCGAGGACGCCGTGGTGGTCACCGAGGACGGCGGGCGCCCGCTGGGCTCCTCGACGCGCGAGCTGATCGAGCTCTGATCGATGAGCGTCTCGACGAACGACCTGAAGAACGGGATGACGCTGGACCTCGACGGCACCCTGTTCCAGGTGATCGAGTTCCAGCACGTGAAGCCCGGGAAGGGCGGCGCGTTCGTCCGGACGAAGCTCCGGAACGTGCGAACCGGCGCCGTGGTCGACAAGACGTTCAACGCCGGCGTCAAGATCGGCCTGGCGATCGTCGATCGCAGGGACATGCAGTACCTCTATCCCGACGGCGGCGACTTCGTGTTCATGGACCTCGAGACGTACGAGCAGCTCCACGTGCCGGGACCGGTGATGGGCGAAGCGCATCGATACGTGACGCAGGGGGGGCAGGCGCAGGTCGCCACGCATCGGGGCGTCCCGATCGCGGTCGACCTGCCCGCGTCGACGGTGTTGGCGGTCACCGAGACCGATCCGGCGGCGAAGGGGGATACCCGCACGAACGCGTTGAAGCCGGCCACGCTGGAGACCGGCGTCGTCGTCCAGGTGCCGCTGTTCGTGGAGCCGGGGAACCGCGTCAAGGTGGACACGCGGACCGGCGCCTACATCGAGCGCGAGAAGGCGTGACATCCCGGCGCGAGGCTCGCCGGACCGCGATCGACATCCTCTATCAGTCGGACGTCACCACCTCGGACCCGCGGGCCGTGCTGGGCTCGTGGGTCGAGGCCGGACGGAGCGTGCCGGCATTCGCGGCCGAGCTGGTCGCGGGGGTCGAGGAGCACCAGCCCGAGATCGACCTGCTCCTCGAGGAGCACACCGAGGGCTGGACGGTCGGACGGATGGCCGCGCTCGATCGGACGATCCTCCGGGTGGCGGTCTTCGAGCTGCTGCACCGCCCCGACGTACCCGTATCCGTCGCGATCAGCGAGGCCGTCGAGACCGCGTCCGACCTCTCCGCCGAGCAGGCGTCGCGGTTCGTGAACGGCATCCTCGGCCGGATCGCGACGGAGCGCGCCTCCGCCGCGCGCGAGGAGCCGTCGAACGGGTCCTAGGGTGCCGTGTCCGTCCGCGGGGGATCGGTGGGCGCGGAGGCGGGCGGGGTCGGGGTGGGCGACGAAGGGGTCGCGTCCGCCGACGTGACCGGCTTGACCTCGTCGCCTTCCTTCAGACCCTTCTTGAACTCACCGGAGGAGCGTCCGAGGTTCCTCGCGATGTCCGGCAGCTTGCTCGCGCCGAAGACCACCACCGCCGCGACGATGATCCATCCCCAGTCAGGCATCTAGCAGCTCCTTGTCCATCCTCGTCGGTGACTCCGTCGTCCCCCAGTCTACGCCCACCTCCAGCACCGACCAGAGTCCCAACCGCTCCCGGGCGGCCAGAGGGGCTATACTCCGGGCCAGCTCTTCCCCTTTAAGTCCGGTCCCGTGAGGCCGGGAAGGGAGTAACCCGATGCGGTCCAACCCATGCGCCTCCTCGCCTGCTCGAGGGGGCGTTGTCGCGTGAGCCGGATCCTGGGGCCCGACGACGTCCGCCGCGCGGTCACCCGGATCGCGCACGAGCTGGTCGAGCGTGAGGCGCTCGACGAGCTGGTGCTCGTGGGGATCGCCGATCGCGGCGACCATCTGGCCTTCCGCCTCGCGGGTGAGATCGAGGCGATCGAAGGCCGGCGTCCGCCGGTCGGCGTGCTCGACATCACCTTCTACCGCGACGACATCGGGCTGACCGCCGAGGCGCCCGAGGTGCACGAGACCCGGATCCCCTTCGACGTCTCCGGCCGGACGGTGGTGCTCGTGGACGACGTCCTGTTCACCGGCCGGACGATCCGAGCCGCGATGGACGCGCTCACGGACCTCGGCAGACCCAGTCGGATCCGGCTCGCGGTCCTGGTCGACCGGGGGCACCGCGAGCTCCCGATCCGCGCCGATTTCGTCGGGAAGAACGTCCCGACGCGCCGCGAGGACGACGTTCGGGTGATGGTCACCGAGCTGGACGGGGAGGACGGGGCCGTCGTCGGTGAGGCGCAGGCGGCATCCGCCCGCAAGGAGGCGAGCGCGTGAGGGAGCATCTGCTGTCGATCCACGACCTCAGCGCGGGCGACGTCGTGCGGATCCTCGACACGGCCGAATCGTTCCGCGAGGTCGGGACCCGCGTGATCAAGAAGGTCCCCGCCCTCCGCGGCCGCACGGTCGTGAACCTCTTCTACGAGAACTCCACGAGGACCCGGATCTCGTTCGAGCTCGCCGCCAAGCGGCTCTCCGCCGACGTGATCAACTTCTCGACGGGCGGGTCGAGCGTCTCGAAGGGGGAGTCGCTGAAGGACACCGCGCTCACGCTCCAGGCGATGGGCGCGGATGCGATCGTGATCCGGCACTCGTCGTCGGGATCGCCGCATCAGCTCACGAAGTGGGTCCGCGGGCACGTGCTGAACGCCGGCGACGGCACCCACGAGCATCCGACCCAGGCGCTCCTCGACCTGTACACGATGCGCGAGCGGCTCGGCCGGCTGGAGGGGCTCCGCGTGGCGATCGTCGGCGACGTCCTGCACTCGCGCGTCGCTCGGTCGCTCTCGTTCGGGCTGGTGAAGATGGGCGCCGAGGTCGCGCTGGTGGGTCCGGCCACCTTGATCCCGCCCGACGCCCCCGCGTGGGGCGTCGAGGTGAGCCACGACGTCGACGGCGTCCTGCCGAAGCTCGACGTCTGCTACGTGCTCCGCGTGCAGACGGAGCGGCAGCGCCTCGAGTACTTCCCATCCGTCCGCGAGTACTCGCGCCTCTTCGGTCTGGACCGGGCGCGGGTCGGTCTCCTCCCGGAGGGCTCGCTGATCATGCACCCGGGACCGATGAACCGCGGCGTCGAGATCGACTCGGACGTGGCCGACCTGCCGCAGAGCGTGATCGAGGACCAGGTGACGAACGGGATCGCCGTGCGGATGGCGCTGCTGTACCTGCTCCTCGGCGGCCGGACTGGGGCCGGGGAGGACGCGGCCGATGCCTAGCGCCGAGCTCGTCTTCCGGGGCGCCCGGGTGGTCGATCCGGCCGCCGGGCGGGACGAGGTCGCCGACGTTCGGGTCTCGGACGGCGTGATCGCCGAGGTCGGGACCGGACTCGGACGGGCGTCCGCCGAGGTGCTGGACTGCGACGGGCTGGTGCTCGCCCCCGGCCTGGTGGACCTCCACACGCATCTCCGCGAGCCCGGTGCCGAACACAAGGAGACGATCGAGACCGGGACGCGCTCGGCTGCGGCCGGCGGCTACACGGCCGTGGCCCCGATGGCCAACACCGATCCGGTGGCCGACGACGCGTCCGTGATCGCGGAGGTCGCCGCCGCCGCCGCTCGCGCGGGCCTCGCCGACGTCTTCCCGGTGGGCGCGATCACGAAGGGGCTGGAGGGCGAGGCGCTCGCCGAGATCGGCGAGATGGTCGCGGCCGGCGTCCGTCTCTTCAGCGACGACGGCCGGTGTGTCCCCACCGCGCGGACCCTTCGCAACGCGGTCACGTACGCGCTCGCGTTCGAGGAGGTGACGATCGCGGAGCACTGCGAGGAGGCCTCGCTCTCGGCCGGGCAACAGATGCACGAGGGCTTCCTCTCCGCCTCGCTCGGCCTCACCGGTCAGCCCGGCGTCGCCGAGCACGCGATCGTCTACCGCGATCTCGAGGTGGCGCGTTTGACCGGCGGTCGGCTGCACCTGTGTCACCTCTCGACCGCGCCGTCGGTGGAGCTGGTGCGACGCGCGAAGGCCGACGGCGTCCGGGTGACGGCCGAGGTCACGCCGCATCACCTGGTCCTCACCGACGAGGCGCTCGCGACCTACGACACGAACCTGAAGGTGAATCCGCCGCTGCGGACGCCGGAGGACCGCGACGCGCTCCGCGCCGGGCTCGCCGACGGCACGATCGACGCGATCGCGACCGATCACGCGCCGCACGCCGTCGAGGAGAAGGACGCCGAGTTCGACCGAGCCCCGTTCGGCACGATCGGGCTCGAGACCGCGCTGGCGGTCGTGCTGACCGAGATCGTGGAGCCCGGGCTGCTGCCGCTCGCACGAGCGATCGAGGCGATGTCGTCGATCCCCGCCCGGATCCTCGGCGCGCGGGACCACGGCGGGCCGATCGAGCCGGGGCGGCCGGCGAACCTCGTCGTCTTCGATCCGGCCGAACCGTGGACGGTCGAGGCCCCGTTCCTGTCGAAGTCGCGGAACAGCGCGTTCCTCGGACGATCGCTGACCGGTCGCATCCGCTACACGGCGCTCCGCGGGGAGCTCACGGTCGCGGAGGGGAAGGCCACGCGTTGAGGGGCCCCGCCGCCCTCCTCGCCCTCGAGGACGGGACCGTCTTCCGGGGAACGGGGTTCGGGGCCGAGGGGGAGACGTTCGGCGAGGCCGTCTTCAACACGGGGATGAGCGGCTATCAGGAGGTGCTCACCGACCCGTCGTACGCCGGCCAGATCGTGACGATGACCTCCCCGCACCAGGGCAACTACGGCGTCAACGCCGCGGACGCGGAGAGCGACGGGTTCCGTGTCGCCGGGTTCGCCGTTCGCGAGGCGTCCCGTCGACCTTCGAGCTGGCGCGCCGAGGGCGGGCTGCCCGAAGCCCTCGGGGAGGCCGGCGTCGTGGCGATCGAGGGCATCGACACGCGGAAGCTCACGCGCCGGATCCGCGACGCGGGCGCGATGCGCGCGGCGATCTCGACCGTCGACCTCGACGCGGGGTCGCTGCTCGAACGGGTCCGGACGGCGCCCGGGATGGCCGGCGCCGACCTGGCGCGTACGGTATCGGCGCGCCGCCCCTACGACGCTTCGGCGCTCGTGGGGCCGTCCGACGCATCCGTCGGCCGGATCTTCCGCGTGGCCGCCTTCGACTTCGGGATCAAGCGGAACATCCTGCGACGCCTCGCGGAGTCGGGGATCGACACGAGGGTCGTGCCGGCCGAGACCTCCGCGACGGAGGTCGCGGCGGGGGGCTACGACGGGGTGCTGCTCTCGAACGGGCCGGGCGACCCGGCGGCGACCCCGTATGGGGTCGCCGCCGCCTCGCAGCTCCTGGGGCGGCTCCCGCTCTTCGGGATCTGTCTGGGACACCAACTGCTCGCGCTCGCGCTCGGCGGTCGGACCTACAAGATGCGGTTCGGGCACCGCGGCGTGAACCAGCCGGTGCAGGATGTCCGGACCGGGCACGTCGCGATCACCAGCCACAACCACGGGTTCGCGGTCGACGCCGATTGCTGGGAGGCGGTCGGGGACGGCGTCGTCCGGACCGCTGCCGGCCCGGTCGAGCTGCGCCACCGCAACCTGAACGACGGCACGCTCGAAGGCCTCCGCTGCCTCGACGTGCCGGCGTTCAGCGTCCAGTTCCATCCGGAGGCCGCGCCGGGACCGCACGACGCGGCGGGTCTCTTCGGCGAGTTCCGCGCGCTGATGGCGGGGGCGGGCTGATGCCGCGACGCGCGGACCTCTCCACGATCATGGTGATCGGCTCCGGTCCGATCGTGATCGGACAGGCGTGCGAGTTCGACTACTCGGGAACGCAGGCATGCAAGGTCCTGCGGCGCGAGGGGTACCGCGTCGCGCTGGTGAACTCGAACCCCGCGACGATCATGACCGACCCCGATTTCGCGGACCGGACCTACCTCGAGCCGCTGACACCCGAGTCGGTCCTCTCGATCCTCGAGCGCGAGCGACCCGACGCGCTGCTGCCGACGATCGGAGGACAGACGGGGCTCAACGTGAGCGTGGCGCTCGCGGAGTCGGGCGACCTCGACCGGCTCGGGATCGAGCTGATCGGTGCGAAGCTCGAGGCGATCCATCGCGCGGAGGATCGCAGCGGTTTCCGGGCCGCGATGCACGCCGCGGGCCTGGACGTCCCGCGCGCCGACACGGCGCGCACGCTGGCCGACGCGCTCGCCGTGGGCGAGCTGATCGGTTACCCGCTGATCGTTCGACCGTCCTTCACCCTCGGCGGCGGCGGAAGCGGCTTCGCCGGATCCCGCGAGGAGCTCACGACGCTCGCGCGCCGGGCCCTCGCGGCGAGCCCCGTCTCGGAGATCCTCGTCGAGGAGTCGATCGCGGGCTGGAAGGAGTTCGAGCTCGAGGTGATGCGGGACGGAGCCGACCAGGCGGTCGTCGTCTGCTCGATCGAGAACGTCGACCCGATGGGGGTCCACACCGGGGACTCCGTGACGGTCGCGCCGCAGCAGACGCTGACCGACCGCGAGTACCAGTCGATGCGCGACGCCGCGATCGCGTGCCTCCGCGCGATCGGCGTCGAGACCGGCGGCTCGAACGTCCAGTTCGCGGTCGACCCGAGGACCGGACGTCAGGTGCTGATCGAGATGAACCCGCGCGTCTCCCGCTCGTCGGCGCTCGCGTCCAAGGCGACGGGCTTCCCCATCGCGAAGATCGCGGCGCTCCTGGCCGTGGGCTACCGCCTGGACGAGATCCGCAACGACATCACCGGCGAAACGCCGGCGGCGTTCGAGCCCACCCTCGACTACGTGGTCGTGAAGGTGCCGCGGTTCGCCTTCGAGAAGTTCCCCGAGGCCGACCCCGTCCTGACCTCGACGATGAAGTCGGTGGGTGAGGTGATGTCGGTCGGCCGCACGTTCACCGAGGCGCTGGGGAAGGCCTGGCGCGGACTGGAACGGTCCGGGGCCGATCTCGGCGCCGCGCACGCGCCGGAGACCGGCGACCTCCTGACCGCGCTCCGGTCGGGGAGCGAGGGCCGCTTCCACCTCGTCGAGCGTGCGCTGGAAGCCGGGCACGGGGTCGACGAGATCTCGGCGGCCTCGGGCATCGATCCTTGGTTCGTCGACCAGATCGCGCGGGTCGTGGGGGCGGCCTCGAGCCTCCGGGGTCGCCGGCTGGCGTCCGTGTCGCCGGAGGAGCTGCTGGCGGCCAAACGGGCCGGCCTCTCCGACGCGAGGATCGCGATGGAGACAGGGGCGGCCGAGAGGGACGTCCGCGATCGACGCGACGCCACCGGCGTCCGACCGGTCTTCAAGTCGGTCGACACCTGCGGCGGCGAGTTCCCCGCGCGGACGCCGTACCACTACTCCACCTATGAAGAGGAGTCCGAGGTCGTCACGGGATCGCGACCTCGCGTGGTGATCCTGGGGGCCGGCCCGAACCGGATCGGGCAGGGCATCGAGTTCGACTACGCCTGCGTGCACGCGGCGTTCGCGTTGGAGGAGGCGGGGTTCGAGTCCGTCATGGTGAACTCGAACCCGGAGACGGTCTCCACCGACTACGACACGTCCGCGCGGCTCTACGTCGAGCCCCTGTCTGCCGAGGACGTCCTGGCCGTGTGTCGAGCCGAGCAGCCGGTCGGCGTGATCGCTCAGCTCGGTGGCCAGACCCCGCTCGAGCTGGCGCGGGTGCTGCAGGCCGCCGGGTTCCCGATCCTCGGCACGTCACCGGAGGCGATCGATCTCGCCGAGGACCGGGGGAAGTTCGCTCGGCTCCTCCACGAGCTGGAGATCCCCGCGCCCCACCACGGGGAGGCGAGGACGGTGGCGGAGGCCCGACGCGTGGCGCGGAAGATCGGCTACCCGGTGGTCGTCCGGCCCTCCTACGTGCTCGGAGGGCGGGCGATGGAGATCGTCTACGACGACGACGAGCTGGAGACGTTCGTCCGAACCGCGGCCGCCGCCTCCCGGGACCATCCGGTGCTGATCGACCGGTTCCTGGAAGGCGCGATCGAGGTCGACGTCGACGCGGTGTGCGACGGCACGGACGTCTTCATCGGCGCGGTGATGGAGCACATCGAGGAGGCCGGCGTCCACTCGGGCGATTCCTCCTGCCAGATCCCCCCCGCGACGCTCTCCGACGACGAGCTCGACCGGATCGAGGACATCACCCGCCGGCTGGCGCGGCGGATCGGCGTCGTCGGCCTGCTGAACCTTCAGCTCGCGGTGAAGGACGAGACGATCTGGATGCTCGAGGCGAACCCGCGCGCGTCGCGTACGGTGCCGTTCGTGTCGAAGGCGATCGGCGTGTCCCTCGCCCGCGTGGCGACGCTGGTGCTCGCCGGCCGGACCCTCGCCGACCTCACGATCGAGGGGCTGTTGCCGGGCGACGCCGGGCACTACCGCCGGCTGCCGGTGACGGCGGTGAAGGCCGCGGTGATGCCGTTCGGCCGGTTCCCCGGGGTGGACACGGTGCTCGGTCCCGAGATGCGCTCCACCGGAGAGGTGATGGGCATCGACGCCGACCCCGGAGCGGCGCTCGCGAAGGCGATGGTGGCGGCCGGGCACGCTCTCCCGCTGCGCGGCACCGTCTTCGTGAGCGTCGCGAACCGCGACAAGCGCGCGATCGTCTTCCCGGCGAAGCGGCTCGCGGACCTCGGGTTCCGGCTCCTCGCGACGTCGGGGACGGCGGGGGTCCTTCGGCGCGCCGGGGTGCCGGTCGAGGCGGTGGCGAAGCTGAGCGAGGGTCCGGACAACGTCGTGGAGCTGATCAGGGCCGGCCGTGTCGACCTCGTGATCAACACGCCCTTCGGTCGCGGCCCGAGGACCGACGGCTACCACATCAGGACCGTGGCCACCGCCGTCGGCGTGCCCTGCCTCACCACGCTGCCCGGCGCGTTCGCGGCGGTCCGAGGGATCGAGGCGCTCCGCGCCGGGATCGGCGAGCCCCGGTCCCTCCAGGAACACCACGAGGCGGCTCGGCAGCGGCCGGTGCAGGAGCGTCTGGGCCTGGAGGAGCCCGCCCGCGCTCGCGGCGGCGGGGTCGCATGAGGCGGGCGCGCGCCGAGGTCCTCTCCACCAGGAAGGTCGGCGCCTACCACCAGCTGACCGTGGTCGCGCCCGAGATCGCCGAGCGGGCCCGGCCGGGGCAGTTCGTGGCGGTCAAGATGCCCGAGGGCCGAGCGTTCCTC
>DASQTT010000175.1:0-7079 GCA_035641735.1 Actinomycetota bacterium
CTTCGGGTCGCCGTTGAAGAAGGTGCGGGCGTCCGTCCCGCAGATCCCGCACGCTTCGACCCGCAGGATCGCGCCCCCCGGATCCAGCCACGGCTCGTCGACGTCCTCGCGGACCTCGACCTCGTTGACCGCGGTCATGAAGGCCGCGCGCATCAGGAAGAGGCCCCCAGCTCCTCGTTCAGGGACGCGGTCGCCTTCTCGGCGCTCCATCGCTCGCGGATCACGCGGGAGAGCGCGCGCGTGATCGCCTCCGGCGAGCGGTGCATGAAGATGTTCCGCCCGACGGAGCACCCGATCGCGCCGGCGGCGACCGCCTGCTCCATCCGCGTGAGGAGTTCGGCGTCCTCGAGGCGAGAGCCGCCGGCGAGCACCACGGGGATCCCGTTCACGGCCTCCACCAGCTTCGCGAAGCCCTCGGCGTCGCCAGGCCAGTTCGTCTTCACGATGTCGGCGCCGAGCTCCGCGCAGAGACGGACGTTCCTCCGGAGGTACTCGAAGCCGTACTGCTCCCTCAGGGCCTCGACGCTCGCGTAGGTCGTCGGGAACTCGGCCTCGGCGATGAAGGGCATGCCGAGCGCCGCACACTCGCGCCCGACACCGGCGAGGATCTCGATCATCGAGGGTTCCGTGTCGCCGCCCAACGCCGTGAACAGGACCACGGCATCGGCGCCGAGGACCAACGCCTCCTCCACCTCGGCGATCTGAACGATCTCCGGTCGGTCGCCGTCGGGATTCGCCGACGCGGAGAGCAGGAGTGCGAGCGACGTCGTCGGCGAGAACGCCGGCTCCGCGATCCGGATCATGCCCTTGCTCATCATGATCACGTTGGCCCCCCCGGTGACGGTCTCGGCGGCCCTCGAGGTGATGTCGGCGAGCGGCTCGAGGAACGTGGGGGACGTCATCCCGTGATCGAGGGCGCAGATCACCGACACACCCGCCGGATCGATCACCCGCTTGAGCCTGATCGCCTTCCCCGTCATGCAGGCCTCCTCGCTCGCATCCCGACCGCGGGCGAAGTCTGCCAGAGCGCATCTCGTCCTGCGACCCGTGGTGCGGCCACGGCTACACTCGCCCGTGTGACCACGCTCCTGTTCGTGCGCTTCGACGATGACGACACCTTCGGTGTCGCTCCCGCGGCGGTCGAGGACGCGGGAGGCACGCTCCGGGTCTGGAACCCGAGCGACCCTTCCGCCGAGCGACCGTCCCTCGAGGGCGTCGACGGCGTGGTCGTCTCCGGCTCGGTCGACAACGTCGAGCACGCCGACGAGAAGCCGTTCATCAAGGAGGCGGCGGAGCTGATGCGCGAGGCGGTCGACCGACGCGTGCCCGTCCTCGGCGTCTGCTTCGGAGGTCAGCTCCTGGCGTGGGCGCTGGACGCGTCCGTGGACAAGGGTCCCGTTCGCGAGCTGGGGTTCGAGCCGATCCACCCGACTCCGGCGACCGACGACGACCCCCTGTTCTTCGACCTCGGCGACGCGGACCGCGCCTTCCAGTGGCACATGGACACCTTCGACCTCCCCGCCGGCGCCGTGCTGCTGGCGACCGGCGACCGGGTCAGGAACCAGGCGTTCCGCGTCGGGGACCGCGCGTGGGGGACGCAGTTCCACTTCGAGGTCGATCGCGCCGAGATCGAGCTGTGGCTCCAGGGGTACGCGGAGGGCGGAGGCGACCTCGAGTCCGAGTGGGGCAAATCTCCCCAACGCGTGCGGGAGGAGACGGATCGCTTCATCGAGGCGCACGTGCGACGCGGTCGCGCGATCTTCGAGCGGTTCACGCACGCGGCGGCGGAGGCGAGGCCGTGACGCCGTGACGTCCGCGTACCGTCCGCTGATCGCGGTGGTCGCGTACCACCTCGACGGGACGCGAGTCGCCCGATGGCCCGAGGGCGGGTACGGCGTCCCCGCTCTCTACCTGGATGCACTCCGACGGGCCGGCGCGCGCACCGCGATCCTGGCACCGGGCGAGACCGGCGGGGCCGAGGAGATCCTCGAGCCGTACGACGCGCTCCTGCTCGTCGGCGGGGGGGACGTGGACCCCGCTCGGTACGGCGGAAGCACGAACGAACATCTCTACGGGATCGAGCCCGACCGGGACGAAGCGGAGATCGAGCTCCTGCTCGCTGCCGACCGACTCGCGATGCCGACCCTGTGCATCTGCCGCGGGATCCAGGTGATGAACGTCGCGTTCGGCGGCACGTTGCACGGGCATCTCCCGGATCACCCGGACCTGCTCGAGCACGGCGTTCCCATCGAGGGAAGCCAGACGATCCACGACGTCCTCGTCGAGTCCGGCAGCCGGCTCGCGGCCGTGACGAAGGCCGGGCCGCTCGCGGCGGCGTCCCACCACCATCAGGCGATCGACCGGCTCGGGGACGGCCTGGAGACCACCGGCCGAACATCCGACGGGCTCGTCGAGGCGATCGAGCGGACCGTGCCCGATCCGGAGGATCCGAACGCCACGTGGATGCTCGGCGTCCAGTGGCACCCGGAGGAAACCGCCGACCGAGACCCGGCGCATCAGGCGCTGTTCGACGCCCTGACCCTGCTGGCTCGTCTCCGCGGCTCGCGAGCGAAACCGGGTGAGCCGGGGGGTCGCAGCCGTGCCTACGCGATCGCCGGGTACGACCCGGCGTGGCCATCGCGCTTCGAGGCAGAGGCCGAGCGGATCCGAGGGGCGCTCGGCGATCAGCTCGTCCGCATCGACCACATCGGCTCCACGTCCGTCCCCCGCCTCGCGGCGAAGCCGATCGTCGACATCCAGGCGGCGGTCCGCGCGATGACCCCACGCAGCGCCTACGTCGAACCGCTCCGCGCGCTCGGCTATCGGTGGGCGCTCGACCCCTGGAGCGACGAACACGAGTACTTCAGCCGCGATGACGGCGGCGAGCGGTCGTTCCAGATCCACGTGTGCCGAGCGGGCGGTGACTGGGAACGACGGCACCTCGCCTTCCGCGACTGGCTCCGAGCCCATCCCGAGGACGCCACCGAGTACGAGCGCCTGAAGCGCGAGCTCGCCGAGCGACACCCCCGAGACATCTTCACGTACGTCGACGCGAAGACGGCTTTCATCCGCGACATCGAGGCGCGGGCCTTGGCGGATGCCGGCGCGTCTACGCCTTCCTGACGCGCAGGAACAACCCCGCACGGGGCTTCGGGTCGAAGAACGTGGCTTTCGCCGACATCTGCTCGCCGCGGTCGGCGACCTCGACGAACTGTTCGAACGTCGGCGCCACGAGGGTGAACGCCGCTCCGCCGTCCTCGTCGACGCGCCTCGTCAGCTCCTCGATCGGGACGGCCGCCGAGACGAACTCGAGTCGCGGGTCGCCCGAATCGCCGATGCCGAAGATCGGCTCGAGGACCTCCCGATGGAGCCTCGTCACGTCGAGGGCACCGACCCCGCCTCCCGACCCGTCGGGCCGGAGCACCAACCGGAACCACCGGCCGTCGACGTAGAGCCCGAACGCGCCCCGCTCCTGGGGACCCGCGCCGGCCGCCTCGACATCCACGCGCTCGGCGAGCATCGCGAGGAGATCCTCCGCGTCCATGGGGAGGGGCCCGACCACCCGACGGTGGAACGCCAGCATCCGGAGCTCCTCGTCCGGGAACAACACGGCCGGCACCCCGCCGTCCTTCGGTCGTCCGGCCCGCTCCCACAGGTCCACGGACGCCTTGGCCCGGTGGTGACCGTCCGTGATGTACAGGGTCTGCCGGTCCAGCCGCTCGCGGATGCGGTCGATCGCCTCCGGGTCGTCGATCCGCCAGACGGTCTGCTCCAGGTCGTCGCGTCCGAGGCTCCGGAGCGGCGGCTCCTCGGTCGTCGCCTCGATGAGCTTCCGGACGTCGTCGTCGGCGCGGAACATCAGCGCGACGAGCGTGCTGACGGCACCGACCCCCGCGAGATGGGTTTCGAGCGAATCGACCCGCTCCGGCTGCACCCCCTCGTGCCCGAGGATCCGGCCACCGACGAACGCCTCGTGCGGCACCTCCCCGACGACGCCGGTCTGGCTGTGATCGTGGGAGCGGAGCCGGTACACGTACAGCGCGGGCTCGGGGAAGTCCTCGAACACCCCGGCGTCGAGGAGGCGCTGCAGGGCTGCGGACTCGACCTCGACGAGCGCCGCCTCGTCGCCGCCCTCCGGCAGGTCGTCGGGCGTCCGGGAGACGTGCAGCCACGAGTACGGGCGCTCGGTCATGGTCGCCACGCGCTCCTCGGGCGTCAGCGAGTCGTGCATCGGCGAGACCACGTGCTCCGCCCACTCGGGCCGGACGATCCGCGCCGGGAAGGGCTCGAGGACGCTCACGCGTTCGCGTCGAGGAACGACGTCATGTAGCCCATGAGGGCGTCGACCCCCTCGTCCGGCATCGCGTTGTAGATGCTGGCGCGGATGCCGCCGACGCTCCGGTGACCCTTGAGGTTGATCAGCCGTTCCTCGGCGGCGCCCTTCAGGAAGGTCGCGTCGAGGTCGTCCGACGGCGTTCGGAACACGACGTTCATGTGGGAGCGGTCGTCCGGGTCGACCGGCGACCGGTAGAAGCCGTCACTGCCGTCGATCGCCGCGTAGACGGCTCCGGAGCGGCGCCGAGCCCGCTCCTCCATCGCCGTCACGCCTCCCTGGTCGCGGATCCAGCGGAGCACCTTGCCCGTCACGTAGATCGAGAACATCGGCGGCGTGTTCATCAGGCTGCTCTTCCCGGCGTGCGCGTCGAGCCGCAGGTAGCTGGGCAACGCACGGTTCGTTCGCTCGAGCGTCTCCGTCCGCACGACGACGACCGCCAGTCCCGCCGGCCCGAGGTTCTTCTGCGCGCCTCCGTACACCAGCTCGAACCGGTCCCACGGGATCGGGCGGCTGAGGTAGTCGGACGACATGTCCGCGACGAGCGGAACGTCGAGCTCCGGGAAGGCCCCCATCCGGATCCCCTCGATCGTCTCGTTCGACGTGAGGTGCACGTACCTCGAGCCGGGCCGGACGTCGACCTCACCGACGGACGGCATCCGGGCGAAACCGGCGGGCTCGCCGTCCCAGGCCGCGTAGGCATCCCCCCAGGCGGCGGCGTCCTTCAGCGCCCCACCGCCCCACGTCCCCGACCGCACGTATCCCGCTGCCTCTCCGGCGGCGAGGAGGTTCATCGGGACGATCGCGAACTGCAGCGTCGCTCCTCCCTGGAGGAACAGGATCGAGCGGTCCTCCGGCACCGCGTAGCACGCCCGGAAGAGCTCGAGCGCCTCGTCGTGCACGTCCTCGTACTCGGGGCTCCGATGGCTCATCTCGATCACCGACATGCCCGAACCGCGGAAGTCGGGGAGCTCCGTCTGGACCTCCTCGAGCACCGGCAAGGGAAGCGTGCACGGACCGGCGCAGAAGTTGAAGACCCTCAAGCCCCGCCCTTCGCGATCGGCACGGCCGAGACGTGGATCACGTCGGGCAACGCCTCGAGCGCGGCGACGAGGTCGGCGCCCACGTCGCCCACGACGTCGATCGTCGCCACGGCGGCGTTGCCGCCCTGGAACACCTGGTTCTGCATCTGCTCCACGTTCAGCTCCCGCCGCCGCAGGATGTCGAAGACCCCGGCGAGCACCCCGACCCGGTCGAAGTGCCGGATGTGGAGGGAGTGTGTGCCCAACCGGCGCGGCGCCAGGTTGACGCAGTTCAGGACCTCGCCGCGCACGAACGCCTCGACGATCTCGACCACCCCGTCGGCCACCGCCCGCTGCGCCTGGCCGGTCGAGGCGCCGATGTGGTGCGTTCCGACGACGTTCGGATGCTGCGCAAGCTTCGACGACCACTCCGCGGTTCCGGAGGCCGGCTCGTCGGGATACACGTCGAGGCCGACGCGGAGCCCCTTGCTCTCGATCGCGTCCAGGAGCGCGGCCTCGTCCACGATGTCCCCGCGAGACGTGTTGAGCAGGATCGCGCCGTCCTGCATCCGGCCCAGCAAGGCGGCGTCGAACATCGACTGGGTCTCCGGCGTCGCCGGGAGGTGGATCGACACGATGTCGGACGTCGAGACCAGCTCCTCCAGGGAGTCCACGAGTTCGGCGTCGATCGCGCGAAGGCGCTCCTCCACCTCGGGCTCCCGGTCCTTCCGGATCGCGCGGACCCGGAGGCCGAACGCCGCCGCCCGCTCCGCGACCGCGAGCCCGATGTCGCCGACGCCCACGATCCCCAGGCTCCTGCCGAACAGGCCCTCCGCCTTCGCGAAGGCCGACTTGTTCCACGTTCCTGCCCTGAGTTCCGCGACGTTGTCGGCGATCCGCCGGTCGATCGCCAGGAGAAGCCCCATCGTCAGCTCCGCGACGGCGATCGCGTTGCGGCCGGGCACGTTCGTCACGTAGATCCCCACGTCGGATGCCGCGTCGACGTCGATCGTGTTCGTCCCGGCGCCGGCCCGGACGATCAGCTCCAGGTCGTGCGCCGCCTCGATCGTCTCCCCGGTCACCCTGGTGCTCCGCACGACGAGGACCTCGACGCCCACGATCCCCGACGGCAGGTCCTCCGCGGAGAGCGCCGGCTCCGCCTCGCACTCGTGGCCCTGATCCGTCAAAACCTGGACGGTGGAGGGGTCGACGGTATCGGCGAAGAGCACCCGCATCGACTACGAGCTAAGCAGAACCGCGCGTCGACGAACAAGCCGGGGCCCGGCCGCAGCGGGTCCCGGCGAACCCACCGGGGTGACCCGCGGTCGAGGGCCCTTGCCTGGCGTTCGGGGCGGAGGCCGTGCTAGCGTTCGGACCTGTCTTGAACGGCCGGTCAGGCACGTCAGAGGGGGGAACGGCATGAGGCGTACGGTCAAGCTCCTGGCGCTCGCGGTCAGCGGCGCCATGATCATCGGGGCGGCATCCGCCCTGTCGGCGTTCGCACAGGATGCCACCGACGAGAAGGTGAGCTTCACCGTCGGGATGGTGAACGACGCGATCACCTTCAACCCGATGTTCATGATCGAGACGCCGGAGTACGCGACGGCCGACATGATGTGGGAGACGTTCCTCGGGTGGGAGCAGGAGGACTTCGACACCACCGCGCACCTGGCGACCGACTGGGAGCAGAGCGAGGACGGCCTGACCTGGACGTTCGAGATCCG
>DASQTT010000176.1:0-6836 GCA_035641735.1 Actinomycetota bacterium
CCAATGTGGGCACTGGCAGCGGTCGTCCGGAAGCCCCTTCATGAAGGGCGTCGCATCGATGTCTTCGACGAGCGAGGTGAAGCTCACAGTGTAGCCGTCGAGCTCGTCGCGCAGATCCACCACCGGGCCAGCTTCCTGCCGTTGTGGCGCGCTGTCCTTTGAGACCTTCGGCATTTGGATTGCCTCCTTCGTCTGCGTCGAGGCGCGGGCCGATGCGGAGAGACTACGCCCGTCATGTGCCGTCGGATGCTTTCATCCGGCAACTCGGTGCCGAAGGGGAACCCCCAGGGTCGACGGCGGGCGCGGCCGCCGCACCGCTGTGCCCGGCGACCTCGCGGTGGCTCGTGCGCCTTGAGCCCCAAGCTCGAGCCCGGATGCGGTCGGCGTCCTTACTTCCGGACCGCTTGCGCGCGGAGCAGCTCCACCACGCGGTCGCGGGGGAGGGCCGGCGTCCGGTGTCCGGCGAAGCCGACCATGTCCTCGTTCGCGACGAGCGAGTCCACGACTGCCTCCTCGGTGGCCTGTACCACGGCCTCGAAGAACGCGTTGAGGAAGCCCCACGGAATGAACCGCAATTCGTCGAGCCGTCCGTCGTGGACGCCGTAGAGGCCGACGACCCCAGGCGTGATGGCTCCCGGGTTGCCGGTGGAGACGGCGAGGAAGAGATCGCCAGAGAAATGGGACCCCGTCGTCCCGGTGCGGGCGAGGCCCATCGTCACGCGACGTGCGAGGGCGTCGCACTGGTCGGGCAGGAGTGGAGCGTCGGTCGCCACGATGGCGATCACCGAGCCTGCCCCCCGGATCGAGAAGTGTTCCGCCATTGGGTTGTCGTCGGCGAACATCTCGCCCACCCGGATGCCGCCGATCGTGAGCTCCCGCCGGGTTCCGAAGTTCGTCTGGAGGAACACCCCCAGGGTGTAGGTCGTCTCCCCGTAAACCACGAGGCGGGAGGCACTCCCAGACCCGCCCTTGTACTGGTAGCAGTTCATCCCGGTGCCGCCGCCCACCGAGCCGCTCTCGATCGGGCCCGTCGCGGCGCCGTCGAGGGCCTCCAGCACCAGGGCTTCAGTCACATGGCCGCCATTGATGTCGTTCAGGTAGCCGTCCCACGTCTCTGCGGCGACCGGAAGGAGCCACGCCTCCGCCAGCTCCGGGTGACGTTGCACGGTCCACTGCACGATGCCGGCGTGCGCGACGCCGACCGAGTGGGTGTTCGTGAGGGCGATCGGTCCCGCCATCGTCCCGGACTCCTCGATCCAGGAGACCCCGGTCATCTCGCCGTTCCCGTTGTGCGAGTGAAACCCCGCGGCGCACGGGTCGCCCGGGTTCGTCCGGCCCCGGGGGTGGAGAGCCGTGACGCCCGTCCGGACGTCGGAGCCTTCGATCAAGGTCGCGTAGCCCACCTCCACGCCGGGGACGTCGGTGATCGCGTTCCACGCACCGGGCGTGCCGGCGAAGGGGATGCCCAGGGAACGGGCCCGAGGCTTCCCGCCGGGCGTCGCCAAGTGCGGGTCGTCGTACGTGGGTGCCACGCTGCCTCCCTTTCGTCCCGATCAACGGTTCGGTCATGGTTCAGGCTGAGGGATGCTCGGGATCGCGGCGATCAGCTCCCTCGTGTACGTCTCCGTAGGCGACCGCATGATGTTGGTCGTCGGTCCCTCTTCCACGAGCCGCCCCTCGTGCATCACCGCGACGCGGTCGCACAGCGATCGCACCACGCCGAGGTCGTGGGAGATGAGGACGATCGTGAGGTCCAGCCGCTCCCGCAGCGAACGCAGCAGGTTCAGGATCTGCTTCTGGATCGTTACGTCGAGGGAGGACGTGATCTCGTCGGCGACGAGCGCTCTCGGCTCCGTGGCGAGCGCGCGGGCGATGGCCACGCGTTGGCATTGCCCCCCCGAGAGCTCGTGGGGACGTCGGCCGCGCAGAGTCGGGGAGAGCTCGACGGCAGCCATCAGCTCCAAGATCCGCGCTCCGACCTCGTCCGGCGGGCACACTCGATGCCACCGAAGCGGCTCGGCAAGCGCACGTTCTACCGTGTACCGAGGGTCCAGCGATGCGAACGGATCCTGGAAGACCATCTGGATCGCCGGCCGTCGAGCGGCCCTCAGATCCTCCCTCATCACGACCCTGCCCCCGGACGGCACTGCCAGACCGGCGATGGCTCGGCCGAGCGTCGTCTTACCCGAACCGCTCTCGCCGACGATGCCGAGGGCTTCCCCCTCGGCGACGGAGAGGTTCACGTCGACGACCGCCTCGACCGGAGGAGGGCCCTCACCGAGCAGAGCCCGGGCAAGTCGGCCCCGTCGCCGCCCGAACGTCACGGACAGTCCTTCGACGGAGATCACCGGTGCCGAGGCTGCCGTTGGACGCGACCCTTCGGTCGAGGAGGCCAGCGACGGGTTCGCTCCGATCAGCTCGCGGGTGTAGCGATGCGTGGGTCGCCGCAAGACCTCCTGCGTGCCGCCTTGCTCCACGACCCCGCCGTCCTTCATCACGACGACGCGGTCGCACACCGAGGCGATCACGCCGAGGTCGTGCGAGACGAGGATCATCGACAGCCGTTCCTCCTGCCGCAGGGCTCTGAGCAAGTCGAGGATCCGGGCTTGCACCGTCACGTCGAGCGCCGTGGTGGGCTCATCTGCGATCAAGATCCGGGGCCGACAGGCCAGCGCCCCGGCGATCATCACCCGCTGCTTCATCCCGCCCGAGAGCTGGTGCGGATAGTCGTCCACCCGCCGCTCGGGATCGGCGATCCGGACATGGCGCAGCAGCTCGATCGAGCTCGCCCGTCCATCGCGTCTCGGGACGTCGAAGTGATGACGCAGCCCCTCCGCGATCTGGTCGCCGACGCGCATCACGGGATCGAGGTAGCTCGAGGGGTTCTGGAAGATCATCCCGATCCGCCGCCCCCGGAACCTCGCGAGCTCGCGGGGGGAGAGCCGGGCGACGTCCGCGTCCTCGACCGTGACGCGCCCTGTCATGTTTGCGTTACTGGGAAGCAGCCCGAGGATCGAGCGGCAGGTTACGGTCTTCCCCGAGCCGCTCTCGCCGACGATCCCCAGGGCCTCTCCCTGCCGGAGCTCGAACGACACGTCCTCCACCGCCTCTACCTGGCCCCACGGTGTGTCGAACCAGACCCCGAGCCGCTCGACGGAAAGCACGCGCTCGGTCACGCGCGGACCCTCAGCCGCTTCGCCAGGCCGTCCCCGAGCAGCGAGAACCCCAGGGTGAGCAAGATCAGGGCGATGCCGGGGAACACGCTGATCCACCAGCCCTGCGAGAGGAAGTTCTGGCCCTCGGCGATCATCCGGCCCCACTCGGCGGTCGGGGGTTGGGCGCCGAGCCCGAAGAAGCTCAGGCCCGAGCCGAGCAGAATCGTCAGCACGATGTCGGTGACCACGAACACCGCGGCCGGGGTCAGCGCGTTCGGCAGTATGTGCCGGCGCATTATCGCGACGTGGGACAGCCCGAGCAGGCGAGCAGCCTCGACGAACTCCGTCGTCTTGAGGACGAGGGTCTCGGCTCGGACCAGACGGCAGTACGGGACCCAGGCCACGATGGCAAGAGCCACGTAGTAGTTCGTGAGGCCCGGGCCGAGGATCGCCACGATCGCGAGCACCAGGACCAGGAAGGGGAACGCGAGCGCGACGTCGACCAGGCGCATCAGGATGGCGTCCACGAAGCCGCCCGAATAACCGCTCACGACGCCGAGTACCACGCCGATGAGGAACGGCGCCATCACACCGATGACACCCATCGAGAGGTCGACGCGGGTTCCGAACACGATCCGTGATAGCACATCCCTCCCCAGGTGATCGGTCCCGAGGAGATGGCCGGCGCTCCCCGGAGGTTCCAGGAAGGCACGTAGGTCGGTCGCGTTCGGGTCGTACGGCGCGAGCAGCGGCGCGAGGACGGCGACCGCTGCCCAGGCCGCCACGATCGCGGCCCCCGCGATCGTCAGACGGGAGAGCCGCGCGCGGGGTCGCCCCACCTCGACGGGGACGGCGATCTCCCGTTCCGCCATCAACCGATCCTCGGGTCGACCACGAGCGAGAGCAGGTCCACGGCAAGGGTGGCTGCGATCGTGAGCATCGCGAAGATCGTCGTGAGGCCCTGGATCACGAAGTAGTCCCGACTGACGATCGAGCCGATGAAGAGCTGGCCGAGGCCGGGCACGGCGAACACCGGCTCGATGATGATGGCTATGCCGAGGGTGTAGACGGCCACGACGCCGAGCAGGTGGAGGTTCGTGAGGAGCGAGTTGGGAAGTACGTGGCGGAGGAAGATGGAACGCTCCGGGAGACCCTTCGAGCGTTCGGCCACCACGAAGTCGGCCTGGAGCTTCTCGATCAGCGTGGCACGGAGGTTCCGTACCAGGATCGGGGCCATGACGACGGCGATCGTCACCCAGGGAAGCACAAGGTGCCTGACGTGGTCCACTGACCCCTCGCCGAACCCGCTCGACGGGAACCACCCCAGCCGGACAGCGAACACGAGCGACAGGACGAGCCCGAGCCAGAACGCCGGCAAGCCCAGTCCGATCGTTGAGAACAGGCGAACCGCCTGGTCGACCCAGCGGTCCTGGCGCGGAGCCGCCACAACCGCGAGGACCAGTGCCACCAGCGACGAGAGGAACAGCCCTCCGCCGACCAGGTACAGCGTCGGCGGGAAGCGCGACATGATCAAGCCGAGCACCGGGGTCCGGAACGCGATCGAGGTGCCCCAGTCGCCCTGGAGCAGGTTCCCGAGATACACGAAGTACTGCGCGAGTACCGGTCGATCCAGCCCGTAGCGCTCGCGGACGGACTCGATCACCGAAGCTGGGGCGCGGGGCCCAACGATGAGCCGGACCGGGTCGCCGGGGATCGCCTGCGCGAGGACGAACGTGACGACGCTGATCCCGACGAGCACCGGTAGCATCTGCCACAGCCGGTGCAGGACGAGCTGAGTCTTCCTCATCCGGTGGCCCGACGGGGCGACGGCGTAGCTTGCTGGATCGTGGTGACGGGCGCTACGAAGTCACCCACGCCTCGTCCAGGTTCCACTGGATCGCGGGGTTCATGTGTAGGTCGTGGACCCAGGAGCGGTACACATTCTGGTACGGCTGGTACCAGAGCGGTATCTGCGCCATGTCCTCTATAGCGATCTGCTGGATCTGGCTGTACAGCGCGGCCCGCTGTTCGCTGTCGGTCTCGTGAAGCGCTTGCTCGGTGAGGTCGTTGACCTGCTCGTCGTTGTAGTAGGTGTAGTAGCTGTCGTTCCCACACTCTCCGCACAGCGCCCACCGCACCGCTGGATCGGGATCCGGCACCTCGTTGTACCACCAGGTCACGGTCGCACCGTAGTTCGCGCCGATGATGCTGTCCCACCATCCGCCAACGTCGACCTGCGTAAGGTTCGCGTTGAGCCCGACCTGTCCGAGCTGATCCTGCACGAGCTGGGTGGCCTGGTCGTCGATGTCCGTCACGAGAAACTCGATCTCGGTTCCGACGGCGCCTGCCTGCTCGAGCAGCGCGCGCGCGGCGTCCGGATCGTAGGGGGGTGGCGAGATGCTCGGATCGTAGTAGTCGACGGTGTTCGGGATGAGGGAGTTCGCGGGCGTGGCGTTGCCGAACGTGACGGCGTTCGTGATGCCCTCCCGATCGATCGCCATCGCGATCGCCTCTCGCACTTGGGGATCCTTCAGGACTGGGTGTTTGTGGTTCAGGAGCACGATGTAGATCACCGACGAGGGCTCGAGCGGCACGATCATCTCGTCGCGCTGCTTGAACTCCTCTATCTTCGGCCACGGGACCTCGCGCGCCACGTCGGCCTCTCCTGTCTCGATCATGGAGACCCGGGTCGGGTCGCGGAGGACCTCGATCACCTCGACGCCGTCGAGGTAGGGGAGCCCCTCCCGCCAGTAGTTCGTGTTCCGCTCCAAGATCAGGCGCTCGTTCGGCCGCCACTCGGCCACCCCGAACCCACCAGAGGTGACGGGGTTGCGGCCGAACTCCTCGTCGCCGAGGTCCTCGACGACGCGACGTGGCACGATCCCAGCATTGAACTGCTCGGTCGAGCCGAGGAACGGCGCCGCAGGTCCCTCCAGCGTGAACTCCACCGTTCGGCCGTTGATCGCAACGACGTCCGCGATGATCTGGAAAGCCCCCGCGTAGGCGGAGTCCTTCTGGTCGCGCAGGCGCAGGAAGCTGAACACGACGTCGTCTGCGGTAATCGGGCTCCCGTCCGAGAACGCCGCCTCCCTGAGGGCGAAGGTCCACGTCAGCCCGTCCGGCGACGACTCCCATTCCTCGGCCAGGGCGGGGAGGACGTCCTTGCCGTCGGGGGTCCTGCGCAGCAGCCGCGAGTAGATCTGCCCGAGCACCTCGATATCACCAGCGGCCACGGACTTGATCGGATCGAGCGTGCTCACCGTGTACGGCGTTGCGATGCGCAGCGTTCCTCCGGCCACCGGCTCCGTCACGCCCGCCGTTCCTCCCGCAGGTGATGGCGTCGGCTCGCCGCCGGTGCACGCCGCGAGCACCGTTGAGAACGCAGTGGCGCCGGACGCGGCCAGCACGCCCTGAAGCAACCGCCGCCGGGTGATGCTCGCCTTCAGGATCGAGTCGATCGGGTGCGGGGTTACGTCCTCGCTCATCTCGCCTCCCGGTGCACGCTCGTTCCGTCGGAGGACGGAGCTAGGGCCTCCGCGACGGATCCGCCGTCGCGACGAGGCGCATTCTTCGACGTGCCGTTCATAGACCGGCCCATCTTGGGTGTCAACCCAGCGTCAACGTGGGCGCTGTTCTTCGAACCTTTGGTAGGTTTCTCGCGCCATGGCGCGTCCCAGGAAG
>DASQTT010000177.1:0-6119 GCA_035641735.1 Actinomycetota bacterium
CGAGGGCGTCGGCGACCGATTTCCGGATCCCCGTGACGAACGGCACCTCGACCTTCGCGTAGAGGCGGCTCTTGGAGTCGCGGAGCCGCCGGACGCAGTCGACGAGGGCGTCGAGCTCGTCGGTTTCGAAGGCGAGGATCCATTCCCAGTCCCCGAGGCCGAAGGCGCTCGTCGTGTTGGCGAGGACCTGGGGGAACTCGCGCCCGAGCGTGCCGTGCTCGGCGAGGAGCTCGCCGCGCTCCTCCCGGGGCAACAGGTACCACTCGGGGGTCCGGACGAACGGGTAGACGCAGAGATAGGTCCTCGGCGCCTCGCCGCGCACGAACGCCGGCGCGTGGTCGGCGGTGAACTCGGCCGGGCGCACCATCCCCACGAACGTCCACACCGGGTCCAGGAGGTCGCCCGCCCTGGTCCGTCGGAACTCGACGACGAAGCGTTGCAGATCCTCGGGGGAGCTCGCCGTCAGCCAGAGCACGAGGTCGGCGTCCGCACGGAACCCGACGGCCGAGTAGGTGCCCCGCACGTCAACCCGACCGGCCCAGTCCTTCACGAGCTCCTCGATCTCGTCGGCGGCGTTGCGCAGGCCGTCGTCGTCGAAGAGCTCGGCGCGCAGGTCCGGGCTCGCGGCGAACACCGGGTAGGACGCGTAGATCGTGTCGCTCATGCCGGCTCCTTCCGAGGCTCGCCCACGTGGACGAAGACCCGTTCGGCCGTTCCTCCGGCGGCCCTGGCGAGGTCGGAGACGCCGACCCCGTCGAGGTCGCAGCCGACCACGAAGATACCGGGCGGCAGCGCCGCACGGATCGCGTCGACGCGGCCGGCATGGCCGACCTCGTACTGGGGCATCGCGCCGCGCCAGCGATGAACGCGGGATGCGTTCGGGCTCGGGAGGTCGAGCACCGCGGAGAGGTGACGCGCGCAGGCATCGACGATGTCGGCATCGGGCTCCTCCACGACGTCTTCGAACCCGTCGCCGCCGACGTAGCACCGGATCACCGCGCGGTCGCCGAACGCCGGATCCGGCCACTTCCGCGACAGGAAGGTCGCCGCCGTCATCGGAGCGGCTCCCCGTGGGACGACGAAGCCGGTGCCGTCCGCAAGCGCATCGGCGGTCCCGGACGGATAGACGAGGAAGACGACGGCCGTGGACACGGAACGGATCGCTCCGAGCTCGGGAGGCGCCGCGGCATCGAGGATCGTGGCCGCGGCCGCCGCCCGGCACGCGAGCACGACGGCGTCGACCGCCCGAACCCCGTCGCGGAGCCGAACCTCGTGGGCGTCGGCGCCCACCACCTCGGCGCGGGTCACGACGCGATCGCCGAGCGCCGCGGCCAGGGCGTCGACCAGCGCGCGCATCCCGCCCCGGGGGCGGCGGAACAGCGGTCCGGCGTCGACGCGCCGCGCGGCCCGCTCCGCCGCCTGCGCGCCGCGGATGAGGCTCCCCTGCGCCGCTTCCCACGCCAGCAGCTCCGGGAACGTGGCCGCCGCCGAGAGCCGGTCGACGTCACCCGCGTGCAGCCCGGCCAGCAGCGGTCCGATCGCGCGGTCCGTCGCCTGGTCGCCGAGCCGGCGCCGGAGGAGACCGCCGATGGTCTCCTCCGGTGCCGACCCCGGCCGCTTCCGGATCACGAGGTCACCGAGCGCCCGGAGGCGTCCGGCGCGGGACAACCCCGGCCACCGAAGGACGTCGCCGACGTCCCCCGGGATCCCGAACGGCGCCCCCCGGAGCGTGCGGACGAGACCGCCGGGTGTCCACACGAAAGCTCCGGAGGCGCCGGGCTCGACCCATCGGATCCCGAGCTCGTCGCCCAGCTCGACGCCCCACGGCTTCCTGGCCGCGAGCGAGTCCGGACCGGGTTCGAGCATCAGGTCGCCCACTTCCAGCGGTGGGGCGAGGACCCCGCCGACGACCGGCTCGCGCTCGAAGACGACGGGATCGATCCCGGCATCGAGGAGACGGTGCGCGGTCGCGAGCCCGGCGACCCCGCCGCCGATCACGGCGACCCGGGCGGTCACGGGACCGGCGCCTGGGCGAGGTGGTCGCGCACGACGTCCGCCATCGCGTCCAGGAAGTCGGGGTCGGCGTTGGGCATCCGCGTCCGTTCGAAACGGACCCCCGCGCCCTCGGCGACCGTCTTCGCCTCGACGTCCAGGTCGTACAGCGTCTCGAGATGGTCCGCGACGAAGCCCGCCGAGCAGACGACGACCGCCGCACGGCCCATCGCCGCCGCGTCCAGGATCGCCTCCTCGGCCGGCGGCCCCCACCACGGATCCGCGGTCCGGCCGGCGCTCTGCCACGCGATCGCGTGGTGAGGCAGCCGCAGCTCCGCCGCGACGAGGTCCGCCGTCTCCTGGAGTCCGTCCCGGTACCGGCACGACTCGACGCAGTCGCAACTCTTGCAACGGAGCGAGCCGTCCTCGACGATCCGCGTCGGCAGCGAATGCGCCGTGAACAGGACAATCGCCTCCGACCGCTCCGCCGCCGGCAGCCGGTCGAGCGCCTCGCCGACGCGCGCTGCGAGGAACCGCACGAACGACGGGTGGTCGTGGTAGCTCCGGACGAACGAGAGATCCGTCCCGCCGCCGAGCTCGTCGACGGCGCGCCGAGTCCGCTCGACGTAGGTCTCGATCGACATCCCCGACCAGTGCGGAGCCATCACGAGGCCGACGCCGCGCTCGATCCCGTCGTCGCGCATCGCCCGGACGGCGTCGGCGATGAACGGCGGCGAGTGCTTCATCCCCAGGTAGGCCCGGAACGGTGGTCCGGCTGCGGACAACCGCTCCACGATCCCCTCTGCCTGGGACCGCGTCGTCTCGAGGAGCGGGAAGACGTTGCCGATCGCCTCGTAGCGCTCCCGGAGCTCCCGCAGGTGCTCCGGCGGGGGCGGACGGCCGCCCCGGATGTCCGTGTAGTAGCGCTCGACGTCGTCCGGTCCCGACGCCGTCCCGTACGCCATCACCAGCAGGCCGAAGGGGCTGGTCACGGGACCGACCGCTCCGTCTCCTCGTGGACGAGGCCGACGAGGCGCTCCAGGTGCTCGACCGGCGTCTCCGGCAGCACCCCGTGACCGAGGTTGAACACGTGGCCGGGCCGGCCTCCCGCGCGTGCCAGTACGTCCCTCGCCTTCCGTGCGACGACGTCCCAAGGCCCGAGGAGCGCGGCGGGATCGAGGTTCCCCTGGATCGCGCGATCGTCGCCGATCGTCCGCCAGGCCTCGTCGAGCGGGACGCGGTGGTCGACGCCGAGGGCGTCGCCCCCCGCGTCCCGCATCGCGCCCAAAAGGTGCGCCGTCCCCACACCGAAGTGGATCACCGGCACGTCGAGGTCCGCGAGCCCCTCGATCAAAGCGGCCGTGTGGGGCTGCACCGCGCGTCGATAGTCGTCGAGATCGAGCGTCCCGACCCAGGAATCGAACAGCTGGAGAGCCGACGCGCCGGCTTCCGCCTGGCCGCGGAGGTGCGCCAGCGCGATCACCGTCAAACGCCCCATGAGGTCGTCGAAGACGCCGGGGTCCTCGTACAGCAACGCCTTCGTGCGGGCGAAGGTCCGGCTGGGCCCACCCTCCACGAGGTAGCTGGCCAGCGTGAACGGGGCACCCGCGAAGCCGATCAACGGAACCTCCAGCTCCTTCACAAGCAGCCGAACCGATTCCACGACGTACGGCTCGTCGGTCTCGGCGTCGATCGGCCTCAGGCGTGCGAGATCCGATGCGGCGCGGATCGGCTCGTCCACCAGGGGCCCACGCCCCGGCTCGATCCGGACGGGCACGCCGGCGGCTGCGACCGGGACCATGATGTCGGAGAAGAGGATCGCCGCGTCGACGGGCATCCGGCGGAGCGGCTGCAAGGTGAGCTCGACCACGGTGTCGGGGTGTCGGCAGGTGGCGAGCACGTCGACGTCGCCGCGGAGCGCCCGGTACTCCGGCAGGGATCGGCCGGCCTGACGCATGAACCAGACGGGCGTGCGGTCGGTCGGCTCGCGGCGAAGGGCGCGGAGCAGGCGATCGTTCGGAGGGGGCGGGGTCACCCCGTCAGGATACGGAGCGCTCCGCGGCCGTCGTCGGTGACGGGCGACGCAGGTTGAGGGTCTCCGCCAGCGCCTCCTCCACCCTGGAGGGCTCGGGACGGGGGAATCGGATCCTGAACGCGGCGCCGCCCTCCGGCGCCTCCTCCACGCGGACCTCGCCGCCCATCGCCTCGACGAGTCCCTGCACCACCGAGAGCCCCAGGCCGAGCCCGTGGCCGTTGATCGTGTCCAGCCGCTGGAACCGGTCGAAGACCCGCTCCCGGTCGGCGACGTCGATGCCGCGCCCGGCGTCGAGCACCGACAGGGTGACGTCACGGTCGTCCGCCAGCACCTCGATCTGGACCGGCGGGCGACCGTACTTGAAGGCGTTGTCGATCAGGTTGTCGACGATCCGGCGGACGTACTCGCGATCGCAGATCACGACGGCCTCGCTCGGCGCCGTGATCTCGACGACACGATCCGTCACCGCATGATCGGCCGCCGCCTCACGGACGACCTGCGCCAGGTTCACCTCCTCGAGCCGGCGGACCGAGTCCCCGCGCTCGAGCTCGGCGGCCGAGAGCAGATCCTCGACCATCGAGCCGAGCCGCAGCGCCGAGCGCTCCACGATGTCCTGGAGCTCCGGCCGGTGCTCTTCCATCCCCGGTTTGCGAGAGGACGTGACGGCGCCGATGATCGACGCGATCGGGCTGCGGAGCTCGTGGCTGACGAGCGCGACGAACTCGCTCTTGAGCCGGTTGAGGTGGGTCAGCTCGGCCACGTGCGCACGTTCGGTCTCGTAGAGCCGCGCGTTCGCGATCGACGCCGCCGCCTGCTCCGCGAAGAGCGAGACGGCCCGCAGGTCGAACTCGCTGAAGGCCTTCGAGCCGGTGGCGTTGACGTTCAGCACGCCGAGGAGGGAACTTCGATGGATCAGCGGAGCGCTGATCGCGCTCGCGACCGGTTGCTCGTGGGGCACGAGGCCCGGGAAGTCGGTGGGGTCGGCCTTCCCGTGGATCAGGAGCGCTTCGCGCGTCTCCGCGACGTGGCCGGCGATCCCTTCCCCGAGCCGGACGCGACCGCTCTCGGCGCCGGCGTTGCCTCGGGCGCACGCCACCGCGAGCTCGTTGCCCTCGACCAGCATCACCGAGCCGCTCTCGGCGTCCAAGAGCTCGACGGCGCTGCCGAGGATCGTCTCCAGCACCATCGAGAGCTCGAGGACCCCGTTCATCGCCTTGCCCGCATCGAGCAGGAGCTCGACCTCGCGGAGCCGGTTCGACAGGGCGGTCGTGAGCACCCGCTCGTCGACGAGGAGCCGCGAGAGCTTGCGCAGGTGCCGCTCCTTCTCGATCACGTAGATGCAGAAGGCCGCGGAGAGGAGCACGACGGCGATCCGCATCACGGGCGTGCTGCTGAAGGCGCGGGTCGCGACGGTGTTCCAGGTCGAGACGAGGACGAGGCCGATGGAGATCGAGACCAGCAGGATCGCGGTCAACGCCCAGAGCTGCAGCCGGCGCCGCTCGACCGCTTCCAACGAAGGGGTGCGGAAATCACGGAGGCCGGCGACCCTGGCCTCCTGCTGGATCCGGTCCGTCACCCGCTCTTCGTTCTTCACGTGGACTCCCACGGGTTGCATCGGAACGAAGCTCACCTCGGTTGAGCGGAGGTCGTCGGTCGCGTGCGTCTCGCCGAACGGCCGCTTCGGCTGCCGGTCAGCTCGCCTCGGCCAGGTGGCCGTCCACGAGCTCCAGCAGCCGACGCCCACGCGAGCGTCTGCGATGCGTCGCACGCGCGGCTTCAAGATCGCTGCGTCCTGGCGGGAGGAGTGGGATTCGAACCCACGAGCGGGTTGTCCCGCTAACGGTTTTCAAGACCGTCGCCTTCGTCCGCTCGGCCATCCTCCCGGGGGCATGCTACCTGCGGAAACGATTCCGACGGTCTCTCGCGACGTGCCTCGTTGCCGCCAAACGGCCGCCAGGGTTCGCCGCTCAGGTCCCGGCGGCTCCCTCGGCCGCGATCCCGCCGAACACCTCCTCGATCGCGGCGGCGTTCGGCTGGCCGCGCTCGTTCCGCTGAGTCCCTAGGCGACGCCGGTCGTGGGTCGAAGGCTCCC
>DASQTT010000178.1:0-9310 GCA_035641735.1 Actinomycetota bacterium
GGAGAAGCTCGTCCAGCCACTGAACCACGACTACCTCCCGAGCACGAAGAACGTCTGGCCGTCGCTGCGGGATCCGTACTACGACCGGAAGTCGCAGTACTCGCTGCCGTACACGATCTACACGACCGGCTTCGGCTGGCGGACGGACATCCTTTCGGTGGAGCCGGCGGACCTGGATGCGATGGAGAACCCATACGAGGTCTTCTGGCATCCCGACATGGGTGCGTCGATCCCCGGCAAGGTCGGCATCTACGACGCGTACCGCGAGGCCCTCTCACTCGGGCTCTACCGCGACCATGGCGCCGAAGCGAACCTCAACACGTCCGACCCGGCGCAGATCGAGTCCGCGAAGCAGCACCTTCTCGAGCTGATCGAGCTGGTCGACGTGGAGACGACGATCGACGGCGCCTACTCGGGCATCCCGGAGGGCAGGTTCGGCCTGCACCAATCGTGGTCCGGCGACATGCAGGCCACTCCCTGGTACACGTCGAACCCGCAGGAGGAAGCCGGCCTGATGCGGTACTACTGGCCGGCGCGCGAGGGGCACGGAGGGACGATCGACAACGACCTCTACGCGATCCCGAAGGACGCGAAGAACCCCGTGCTCGCCCACCGGTTCCTGAACTTCATGATGGACGAGCTGAATGCGATCAAGAACTGGACCTGGGTCGGCTACCAGGTGCCCTTCACGGCGGTGAACCCCGACACGATCTTCGAACGGAGCTATCCGGGCCTCGAGGGCTGGTTCGTTTGGGACTACAAGACGCCCGGCGACACGCACTGGAACAACCTGAAGTCGACGATCGTGACCCCGGAGGACTTCGAGATCGGGAAGCGGGCCATCGGGCTGCGCCTCGAGGTGGACAACCTCTGGCAGGACGCCTACCAGGACTTCAAGTCCGGCTAGCCCCCAACCATCGAGGGGGTCTACGCCGTACTGTCTAGGAGGCCGACCGTCCCTTGCGTGCTGGTGGAGGGAGGGGTAGCCTCCTGAACCGGCGTTCAAAGTGACCCACGAGACTCCTTGGGATCCAGACTCAGTCAGAAGGAGGGCGCAATGGTCTACCACCCACGCGATCCCCGCCTCCGGGGCCTGAGCAGGCGAGACTTCCTCAGGAGATCGCTCGCCGTGGGCGCGGCGCTCCCGTCCGCCGCCGCGATCCTGGCCGCGTGCGGCGGGGACGACGGTCCGGAACAGCCCGGAACGAACGGGGTGAGCTTCAACCTCGCGCCCACGCCAGACGATCCCGTCACCTATCCGATCTTCGAGGACAACCCGATGATCGAGTCGGGCCTCCAGCCGGAGACCGACACGACGTTCAAGATCTTCAACTGGATCGACTACCTCTGGCCGAAGAAGCTGAAGGAGTTCGGCGAGATGCACGGCGTCGAGGTCGAGTACACGACCTTCTACAACAGCGAGACCGCCGTCGAGCGGATCCGCAGCGGCGAACTCGACGTGGACGTGTACTTCCCGACCTACGACTACCTCCCGCGCCTCGTGGCCGCGAAGCTGCTCCAGCCGCTCAACCACGACTACCTCACGAACTTCAGCAACGTGTGGCCGTCGATCCAGTCTCCCTTCTACGACCAGGATTCGAAGTACTCCGTCCCGTACACGATCTACACGACCGGGATCGAGTACCTCGCGAACGAGGTGCCCAAGACACCCGACGAATACGAGAGCCCCTACGACATCTTCTGGGACCCCGCGAACGCGGGGAAGGTGGGGCTGTACGACGAATATCGCGAGGTGTTCGCGATGACGATGCTACGGAACGGCGTCGAGGACATCAACACGTCGGATCCGGCGCTCATCGAACAGGCGAAGAACGACATCATCGACCTGATCGGCACGACGGACGCCCGGCTCACGATCAACGGCGCCTACGCCCGACTCCCAACGGGCGCGTACCACGTCCACCAGTCGTGGTCCGGTGACACCGTCGCCGCCCAGTACTACACGGCGAACGGCTACAAGCCGTCGGACCTCGGATTCTGGTACCCCGAGAGCGGTGGGGTGATCGGCAACGACATGATGGCGATCCCGACGAATGCGAAGAACCCGGTGCTCGCCCACATGTTCATCGACTACATGCTCGGGGAGAAGGTGGGTCTCCAGAACTTCGGGTGGGTGGGCTATCAGCCGCCGCTGACCTCGATCGAACCCGATGCCCTGGTCACGGACGGATGGGTCCCGGAGAACATCAAGGACGCGATCGTCCGCGAGGAGCAGTTCGCCGACAACCACCTGATCCTTCCCCTCGAGCCGGAAGTCGACGTGGCCTACCTCGACGCGTGGGAGGAGATCACGGCGGGTGTCAGCTAGGCGGGGCCACCGCCCGGACCCACCAATCGAGATCGGCACGGCTGAGCGTGCGACCATCGCCTGAGCGATGAGCGACGAGAGCCGGACCATCGGTCTCACCCGCTGGTTCTGGCAGGCGTTCGCGACGCCGGGGATCCTCTGGCTGCTCGCCCTGTTCGTCGTGCCGTTCTTCGCGATCTTCGCGATCGCGATGGGGACGCGGGACCCGATCTTCTTCGCGCCCGTCCCGGTGTGGAACCCCCTCGAATGGCAGACCGACACGTTCCGGGGGGTGGTCGCGAATGTCTTCGGGGGAGGGCCGCTCCAAACGGTCCTGCTCCGCACCACGATGTACGTGGCGATCGCGTCGGTCCTCTCGCTCCTGATCGGCTATCCAGTGGCGTATTACATCGCCCGGCACGCTTCGAGGACGAAGGTGCTCCTCCTGGTCCTGCTGATCGCGCCGTTCTGGATCAGCTACCTGATGCGCATGCTGGCGTGGATCAATCTCCTCGACGACAGAGGCCTCGTGAACGACGTCCTTGCCGACATCGGGCTGATCGACGCGCCGATCAACTGGCTCAACGGGCGGCCGTCGACGGTGATCCTGGGGTTGGTCTACGGCTACGTACCGTTCCTGATCCTGCCGCTCTTCGCGGCGATCGACCGGATCGACCAGAGCCAGATCGAGGCGGCTCGCGACCTCGGCGCCAGCCCCGGACGGACGTTCCTGCGCGTCACGTTGCCCCTGTCACGACACGGGATCCTGGCGGGAACCGTGATCATCCTCCTGCCGATGTTCGGCGACTACTACACCCAGGACCTGCTGTCCGCGAACCCCAGGACCAGCATGTTCGCGAACCAGATCGTCCGCATGATCAGCTCCCGGACCGGAGGCGCCGAGGGAGCCGGGCTCGTCATCATGCTTTCTCTGCTCTTGCTGATCTTCATGGCGTACTACCTGTACAGCACGGCCAAGGCCTCGAGGGAGTACGAGCGATGAGCGAAGCGACGGCGCGGTCGCTCCCGGGCGTCCAGCCGCTGTCGCTCACGGCCCGTCTGCGCGGGTGGGCGTCGAACCCGTGGGCCAGGCCTCGGGGTCTGGCCGCCTGGACGTGGCTCTACATGCTCTGGTCGATCCTTCCCATCGGCTTCGCGGTCCTACTGGCCTTCAACTCGGGCCGCTCGACGGTCGCGTTCCAGGGGTTCTCGCTCTACTGGTGGATCGAGGATCCCGACACGGCGGTCTTCACCAACGTCGACTACCGGTACGCCGTCCTCCAGTCGCTGAAGCTCGCCGCCGGCGACATGCTGATCGCGACGCCGATCGGGGTCGCGCTCGCCCTCGGCCTCGCCCGCTGGCGCGGACGTGGGTCCGGATCGGCGAACTTCCTGATGCTGTTCCCGCTCGTCACGCCCGAGATCGTGATGGGCGCCGCGCTGTTCCTGGTGTTCTCCAACCTCTACGACTCGATCAGCTTCGGCACGCCGGCCCAGCTCCTCGGTCACGTCACGTTCTCGATCTCCTACGTCGTGATCGTGGTGAGAGGCCGGCTCTTCGCGATCGGACGCGAGTACGAGGAGGCGGCGATGGATCTGGGAGCATCGCCGACCGGCGCGCTGCGCCGCGTCCTCTTCCCGCTCCTCGGACCCGCGATCTTCGCGTCGGCGATGATCGTGTTCGCGATCTCGATCGACGACTTCGTCATCAGTACCTTCCTGGTCGGGGGTCAGGAGTCGAACACGATCCCGATCTTGATCTACAACCAGGCTCGCGGCGGCCCTCGACCGTCGCTGAACGGCGTGGCCAGCTTGATGCTGCTCGGCTCGATGCTGGCGATCACGCTCGCGATCGTGGTTCAGCGCCGGTTCAACCGCCGTGAGGCGGCCGGTCGCTCCGCGGTGGAGGACTTCGCTCGCTTCGAGATCTAGCCGCGACCTCGCAGCGCACCCTGCGCCGCCGCTGCGAACCCTTCCTCCGAGATCTCGCCTCGGGGCAGGACGCGGAGCGCATCCGGCGGCACGTGCGCGGCCACCGCGGTCCCCTGCCGGAAGGGCAGGTCGTCCCCCTCGTTCTGCACGAGCACCTGGATCTTCTCCCCCGGGGCCAGGTTGACGATGACCTGCATCGCAGAGCCCACGTAGACGATGCGCTCGACCATGCCGGGGATCATGTTCTCCCCCGTCGTGCCGGCGGCCACGAGCTCCACCCGCTCCGGCCTGATCGAAAGCTTCACGTCGCCGATCGCGTCGGGCTCACCCTTGCCCGCCACGAGCTCGAACTCGCCGAGGCGGACCCGGCATCCGCCCGAGGTGGTCCCGTGGGCCGTCGCGTCCATCAGGTTCGAGACCCCCAGGAAGTCGGCGACGTACGCGGTGGAGGGCTCCTCGTAGACCTCCTCGGGAGGTCCGATCTGCTCGACCCGTCCGTTGGACATCACGGCGAGGCGGTCGGACATCGTCAGGGCCTCCTCCTGGTCGTGCGTCACGTACACGAACGTGATCCCGACCTCCTCCTGGATCGACTTCAGCTCGATCTGGAGCGCCTTCCGAAGCTTCGCGTCCAGCGCGCCGAGCGGCTCGTCGAGCAGGAGCACGGAGGGGTTGAGGATCAGGGCGCGGGCGAGCGCCACCCGCTGCTGCTGGCCGCCTGAGAGCTGGTTCGGCCGGCGCTTGTGGTAGCCCTCGAGGCGGACGAGCTCGAGCGCCCGTCCGACCCGCTCGGCCGTCTCCTGCTTCGACGCCTGCTGGTACTTCAGCCCGAAGGCCACGTTCTTCTCAACGTTCAGGTGCGGGAACAGGGCGTAGTTCTGGAAGACCGTGTTCACGTTGCGCTTGTGGGGCGGGGTGGCCGCCACGTTCACGCCGTCCAGGACGACCTGGCCCTCGGTGGGTCGTTCGAAGCCCGCGATCATCCGAAGCGTCGTGGTCTTGCCGCATCCGGACGGCCCCAGGAGGGAGAAGAACTCGCCGGGCGCCACCGTGAGGTTGATCCCGTCGACGGCCGTGAACTCACCGAAGCGCTTCACGAGTTCGACGAGCTGGACCTCACCGCCGGCCATGGGGCGCGAGTGTATCGCACGCCTCCATGACGGCCGACCGTGGTCGGTCTGCCATCATCCGGTCATGACGGAGGCCGACGTCGGAGGGATCGACGGCGGGGCGGCTCTCCGGACCAAGATCCTGCCGCTCCTCGCCGGCTACTGGAGCTTCGGTCAATTCTGGGGCGTCTGGGTGATCCTCGTCTTCGAGTTCCAGCGCCATCACGGCCTCTCCGACAGCCGGCTCGGCGCGCTGTACGCGCTGCTGTCGATCGTCGCGATCGCGACGATGCTCGTCGTCGCGCCTCGCCTGCAGCGCTTCGCCCTCGGCGTCAGCGTGCCCGCGTCGCTCGGGACGCTCGCGGTCTCGGCGTTCGTCCTGGTCTTCCAGCCCACGTCCCTGCTCTGGCTCACGTTCCCGCTCGTCGGGGCGGGCAACGGCCTGATCGACGTGTACATGAACGTCGCCGGGCAGCGGGAGGAAACCCGCGCCCGTCGACCGGTGCTCCAGTGGCTGCACGCCAGCTATGCGCTGGGCGGCGTCACCGGCGCGGCCGCGGCCGGAGCCCTGCGCTCGCTGGACGGCGACTTCCGGATCGGGATCGCCGCGTCCGGCGTCGCGCTCCTGGCAACGGCGTGGTGGAACGGAAGGCGGGGATCGCGCGATCGGCCGCCTCGGGAAGCCAGCACCGTCTTCTCGGTCTCCGCCCTGCGGCGGACGCCGGCGCTGTGGATCCCCGCGCTCGTCGTGCTCTTCGCGTTCCTCGTCGAGGGGTCGATGGACATCTGGTCGGGCCTGTACCTCCGCGAACAGCTGGGAGCGTCGGCCGGGGCGGCGGCCGCCGCGTTCGTGGCGTTCGCCGGCGCACTGTTCGTCGGGCGTCTCTTCGCGGCGCGCGTCCTGTTCGGCCTCGGGCCGAGGCGGACGATCCTCGTCTCGGGGATCGGCGCCGGGGTCGGCGGCACGATCGCGGTGCTCTCGGGCTCCGTCCCCGTGGTCGCCGCCGCGTTCCTGTTGATGGGGCTGGCGATCTCGGCCGCCGGTCCGGCCGGGTTCAGCCTCGTGCAGGAGACCGGGGCGGATCCCTCGGGCGCGGTCGCGGCCGTCGCGACGATCGGGTACACCGGCTTCGTGTGGTCGCCCCCGCTCCTCGGTTGGATCGCCGACACCGTGGACCTGCGCGCAGCGATGAGCGTGATCGTCATCGCCACGCTGGGGATCGTGGCGAGCGGGGTGGTGGCGGCGAGGGGGGAACGACCGGCGTGAGGCGAACGATCGTCGGAGTCGTCGCTGCCCTCGTCGTGGTCGTGGTAGGGACGTGGGTCCTGTTCTTCCGGGACCCACCGATCCCGTACGCGGCCCTCCGTCAGACGACCCTCCAGGCGATCCCCGGAACGTTGGGGTACGCGCTCGAGCCGCCTCCGGACGACCTCAGACCGGAGCTCTCCCCCGACGAGGTGCGGAGACGCTACCCCGCCGGCACCGGTGAGGTGCAGGTGGCGCTGGCGTCGCTCCGGGACACCCACCAGGACCGCGTCCTGGGGTCCGGATGGGTCTTGGTCGCCCGGGGCGTCTGCCTGCGGAACTCGAAAGGGGAGCTCGTCTCCGACGCCCGGGGGAACGATCCGGTCGACCTCCAATGCACCGACGACCAGGTCTGGGTGCTCGCCGTCGATGCGTCCTCCGCCGAGCCGATCGCCGCGCTCGTCGCGTACGACGACACCGGCACGTGGGGTCCCGAGGTGGAGAGCTCGTTCGGGGTGGACGTCGGGTCATGAGGCTCGTCGACGCCGCGGTCCAGCGTCTCGTAGGGCGGCGGTCCGTCTAGCCGGGGCGGGAAGCCATGAAGCGCTGCCATCCGATCCGCCATCGTGCGTCCGCCTCCGGTTCGAGCGGACGGAGGAACCGTCCCTCCTCCAGATCGTCGGGAGCGAGGACCGCGTCCGGTAGGTACGCCGGAGCCGGCGGCGGCTCCTCGCCGACCGGGGGCTGGTAGCCGTTCCACCGGAAGTTCTCCATCGCGACGCCGACGTCCAGGAGATGGTCCACGAAGGCGTGAGCCAGGACGGGGTTCCGGCCTCGCGCGCAGATCGCGGTCAGGTCGCAACCCACGATGCCGCCGCGTGGCCAGGTGAACGCGACGTCCCCCGCCGCGTCGGCGGCGTACGAACCGAACCGCTTCGCGGAGAGCAGGTCGCCCGACCACGATTGCTGGATCGCGTACTCACCGGTCTGCAGCTCGTCGTACGCGCCCTCGGTCGACACCTCGACGTCCACGGCCTCCGCCATCTGCACGAGGTCGTCGACCGCATCTTCGATCGCGGCGGCCTCGCTCGCGTTCGGGTCGTGGTCGCGCCGGAGGAGCGCCAGCGCGATCCCCTCCCGGTAGTCGTCGTAGATCCCCACGGCGCCGCGGTATCGGGGATTCCAGTACGCGTCGTATGGATCGTCGAGCCGATCGGGGGCCTCGGCCGGGCGGACGAGGTCGCGACGCCAACCGATCCCCGTCGAATAGACCGTGTACGGCACGCTGTAGCGCTGACCCACGTCGTAGAACGGCCCGTCCTCGGCACGGAAGAACGGCCAGAGGTTCCGGAGCCCCGGCAGGAGCTCGTGCGTGAGCGGTCGAAGCAGGCGCCCGCGGACCAAGCCCGGCAACGCGTCGATCGTCGGGAAGAAGACGTCGAAGCCTCCGTCGGGACCGCGGAGCCGCGCCACCGCCTCGGCCATCGTGGTGAAGCTCTCGATCTCGACGCGCACGTCGGCGGCGGCGTGGCGGCGGGCGAAGGCGTCGACGACGTCGGCGGACAGGTAGTCCCGCCACTCGTAGATCCGGAGGGTGGCGCCTCGCTCCACCGGTCGGCCCGGGTCGACGGCGAGGTCGTCGTGGCGCGGGAGGAGCCCGCCGCCGCCGGTCGGCTGCTCCGGTCGTGAACCGCGACCGCATGCCGCCAGCGCGGCACCGGCGAGGACGCCGGCGGCACGCAGCACGGCTCGACGGGACAGCCGTCCCATCGCTACCCGAGGTTCACGTAGACGGACTTCTTCTCGAGGTAGTCCTCCACGCCATCCTTGCCGAGCTCCCGGCCGATCCCCGACTGCTTGTAGCCACCCCAGGGCATCTCGGTCGGTGCCGGCTGCGTGTCGTTGATCCACACGATCCCCGCCCGGAGCGCTTGGGCCGCGCGAAGCGCCTTCTTCACGTCCTGCGTCCACACGGCGGCCGCGAGTCCGTACTCGTTGTCGTTCGCCATCGCGAGCACGTCGTCGACCGACGCGAACGGGATCACCGACATCACCGGTCCGAAGATCTCCTCCCGGGCGATCGTCGCGTCGTTCGGGACGTCGGCGAAGATCGTCGGCGGCACGAAGTAGCCGCCCGCGAGGCGCGGGTCGTCTGGCTTCTCGCCCTTCGCGGCCAGGCTGGCCTCACCGGTCCCGATCTCGATGTAGCGCTCGACCCGCTCCTGCTGCTCCCTCGACACGAGCGGCCCCATCGTCGTGGTGTCGTCGGTGCCCGCGCCGAGCGTGATCGACTTCGCGCGGTCCACGAAGGCGTTCACGGCATCGTCGTAGATCGTGCGATCGACGAAGACCCGCGTGCCGGCGGAGCAGATCTCGCCCTGGTTCCAGAACACGCCGTTCGCGGACCCCTCGAAGGCCGACGGGAGATCGGCGTCGGCGAAGACGATGTTCGGCGACTTCCCACCGAGCTCGAGGGTGACCCGCTTCAGGGTGTCCGCGCCCGACCGCATGATGATCTTCCCGACCTCGCGGGAACCGGTGAACCCGATCTTGTCGACACCCGGATGCGCCACGAGCGGCGCACCGGCGGTCCCGCCGAACCCCGTGAGGACCTGGAGGACGCCGGCGGGCAGCCCGGCCTCCTCCAGGATCTTCGGCAGCTCCAGCGACGTGAGCGGCGTCTGTTCCGGAGGCTTCAGGATGAAGGTGCATCCG
>DASQTT010000179.1:0-9448 GCA_035641735.1 Actinomycetota bacterium
ACCCCAGATCTCCGAAAGCGAGATCTCGCCCATCCGCTCCAAGTTCACGATCGAGCCGCTCGAGCCGGGCTTCGGCTACACGGTCGGCAACTCGCTGCGCCGGACGCTGCTCTCGTCGATCCCCGGTGCCGCGATCTCGTCGGTCCGCATCGACGGTGTGCTGCACGAATTCTCGACGATCCCGAAGGTCAACGAGGACGTCACCGACATCATCCTGAACCTGAAGGAGCTCGTGATCCGCTCCGACGTCGAGGAGCCGACGACCGTCTACCTGAAGTCGAAAGGCCCGTCGGAGGTCACCGCCGGTGACATCGCGCCGCCGGCCGGGATCGACATCCTGAACCCGGACCTGCACGTCGCGACCCTCGGGAAGGGAGCCTCTCTCGAGATGGAGCTCACCGTCGAGCGGGGGGTCGGCTACCGCATGGCGGACAAGAACAAGAAGCCCCGCGACCCGATCGGCGTGATCCCGGTCGACTCGATCTTCTCGCCGGTGCGAAAGGTGTCGTACTCGGTCGAGGACACGCGCGTCGAGCAGATGACCGACCGCGACCGCCTGATCCTGGACGTCGAGACCGACGGCTCCGTGACGCCTCGTGAGGCGCTGGCCTCCGCCGGCGGAACGCTCCTCGAGCTCGTGGGGCTCTTCGCCGACCTCGCCGAGGCCGCGAGCGTCTCGGTCGGCCCGGCGGAGGACGAGGACCAGCCCAGCGACTACGCGATCACGGTCGAGGACCTGAACCTCTCGGTCCGTTCCTACAACTGCCTGAAGCGCGAGGGCATCAACACCGTCGGCGACCTGGTGCAGAAGTCGGAGTCCGAGCTGATGGACATCCGGAACTTCGGCCAGAAGTCGATCGACGAGGTGAAGGCGAAGCTCGAGGAGCTCGGCCTGGGCCTCCGGGAGGAGTAGGGGTCGTGCCGAAGCCGAAGAAGGGGCCACGCCTCGGGTCGAACCCGGCACATCAGAAGCTGATGTTGTCGACGATGGCGGCGCAGCTCTTCGTGCACGAGGGCATCGAGACGACCGAGGCGAAGGCGAAGCAGCTCAGGCCGTTCGCGGAGAAGCTGATCACGTTCGCGAAGCGCGGAGACCTGGCGGCTCGCCGCCAGGTCCTGCGCGACATCCCGGATCGAGACGTGGTCGCCAAGCTGTTCCACGAGATCGGTCCGAGGTTCGGGGAGCGGAGCGGCGGCTACACCCGGATCCTGAAGCTGACGCCGCGCAAGGGTGACGGCGCCCCCATGGCCAGGATCGAGCTCGTGGAGCGCGGGGAGCTGTAAGGACCGCTCCGATGGGGGAGCGGGTCGTTCGGCTCACGATCGCCTACGACGGAACCGGGTTCCGAGGATGGGCGCGGCAGCGCGACCCCGGGATCCGGACGATCGAGGGGGTCCTGACGGACCGGCTGGAGACCGTTCTCCGCGAGCCCGTGAAGCTCTCCGTGGCCGGCCGGACGGACGCCGGCGTCCATGCCAGAGCCCAGGTCGCCTCGTTCCGGACCTCGTCGACGATCGCTCCGGAGCAGCTCCGATCGGCCGTGAACGCGGCACTGGCCCCTGAGGTCGCCGTCTTCGAGGTGAGCCATGTCCCGGCCGGCTTCGACGCCCGGTTCAGCGCGACCGGTCGCGCCTACGCGTACCGGATCCACGAAGCCGAGGCCCCCGACCCGTTCACGTGGCGTTACGTGTGGCACCGGCCCGGGCGTCTCGCTCTCCGACCGATGCGCGAGGCGGCCCGAGCGCTCGTCGGAACGCACGATTTCTCGAGCTTCTGCCGCCGTCCGGGCGAGGGGCGATCCACGGTCCGAACGCTCCGGCGACTGACCGTCGCTCGGCGAGGAGACCTGCTCGAGGTCCGCGCGGAGGCGGAGGGCTTCCTCCATCAGATGGTCCGGTCCCTGGTGGGCACGCTCGTCGCAGCCGGGGAAGGCCGCATCGAGCCGGACGAGATCCCCGCCGTCCTGGCCGCGCGCGACCGGTCGGCCGCCGGCCGGCCGGCCCCGGCGCGTGGTCTCACGCTCGAACGGGTGACGTACGGCCGGCGACTTTGACGGGTCCTCGTTTCCGCAGGTAGCATGGGCCGTCGGCCTTCCGGGCCGACGCTTCCACGATGAAGACCTACTCACCCAAGCCTGAGCACATCCAGCGCCGCTGGTACGTCCTTGACGCCAGCGAGCAGGTGCTTGGGCGTCTGGCGACGGAGGCGGCCCATATCCTGCGCGGCAAGCACAAGCCGATCTACGCGCCGCACGCGGACGTCGGGGACAACGTGATCATCGTCAATGCCTCGAAGGTCGTCCTCACGGGCGGCAAGGAGTCGAAGAAGGTCGCCTACCGCCACTCGGGTCACCCCGGCGGCATCACGGCGACCCTCTACGAGGATCTCCTGACTCAGCGGCCGGCCTTCGCGGTGGAGAAGGCGATCCGCGGGATGCTGCCGAAGAACCGCCTAGGCCGCGCGATGATCAAGAAGCTGCACGTCGAGGCGGGACCGGAACATCGACACCAGGCACAGAAGCCAGAGGCCTGGGCGATGGGCAACCGCCCCGCGTGGGAGGGCCTCCCGGCGCCGGCGCCGGCGCCGACCGCGCCGACGGCCCGTCGCTCGACCGAAGAAGCGGCCGGCCCGACGCAGCCGGCGGGCACACGGAAGACGTCGCAGACGAAGACTTCGCCGGCGAAGCCGACCGCCGCGCGGAAGCCGGCCACGAGGAAGACCGCGGCCGCGAGGAAGACGACGGCGACGAAGAAGAGCACGGCGACCGCGGCGAAGAAGACCACCACTGCCAAGACGACGGCGAGGAAGACGACGGCCAGGAAGCCCGCCGCGAAGAAGGAGGGGTCGTAGGTGGCGAACTCGGCGAGGCTCACGACCGGACGTCGCAAGGAGGCCATCGCGCGCGTCCGGCTCACGCCCGGAAGCGGCGAGATCCAGATCAACGGCCGCTCGCTGGACGAGTATTTCCCGACGCGGGTGCACCGGATGGTCGCGCAGTCACCACTGCGGTCGATCGGTCGGGACAAGGACTACGACGTGCGGGCCACGATCGAGGGCGGCGGCGTGAACGGTCAGGCCGGTGCCCTACGCCTCGGGATAGCCCGCGCATTGATCGAGCTCGACCCCGAGCTCCGTCCGCAGCTGAAGTCCGAGGGGTTCCTCACCCGGGACGCTCGCGAGAAGGAGCGGCGCAAGTACGGTCTGAAGAAGGCCCGGAAGGCGCCGCAGTACTCGAAGCGTTAGTCGAGGGCCTCGCCGGCGCCCAGGGTCAGCGAGCCGGCTTCCGACGCCGCCACGAGTTCCCTCGCGCGCGCAGCGTCGTCCTCGTCGACGAAGAGGATCACCGGGCCTGTCCGGTACGGACCGGTTCCCTCGCCCTTCGCCAGGACGCGGATCCCGTCGGACTCCAAGAGCCCTCGGACGAGCAGGGCTCGGGCCTGATCGAGGGTCTCGTAGACGCGGACGAGTTCCACACGAGCCATCTTCGGTCTCACGGCGGTCGGCGTCCATCCAGGGTGGTTCCGGCCACTCAGGCCTCGGACCGCTGAGCTCAGGCGGACAGCAGCGAGCGCAGCGAGGCCAGTCCCTCGGGCCTCACCCGGTAGTACACCCACTTCCCGCGGCGTTCGCGCTCGAGGAGGCCGGCCTCGTGGAGCACGCCGAGATGGTGGCTCACGGTCGGCTGTGAGAGTCCGACGGGCGCCGTCAGGTCGCAGCCGCACGCCTCCGAGGCGGGGCACGAGGCGATCAAACTGAGCAGCCGCAGCCGCGCCGGGTCGGCCAGCGCCTGGAGGACGCCGGCGAGGCTCTCCGCGTCCTCACTGCCGAGAGGTGCGGACAAGAGCGGGGCGCAGCAGTCGTCGAGCTCCTGGAGCAGCTTCATCGCCCACATCATATCGACATCTGTCGATCCGACTGGTAAATGTATCGACCGACATCGATGAGACGGGAGGTGAAGCGATGCAGCGCCACCTGGATCCCTGTTGCCCTCCGGGCAGCTGTCCCCCGGACTGCTGCTGAGCCGGGATGGGCTGGGGCGCGGGATGCCCGCGCCCCAGCGTCTCCCGGGTAGCATCTCGCCCCCATGGGCCGACTCTTCGGGACCGATGGCGTCCGGGGGATCGCCGGCTCGGACCTGACGGCCGACCTCGCGCGCCGCTTGGGCCGCGCCACCGTCGAGGTGCTGGCGGTCGAGAGCCGGCGACCCGTCCTCGTGATCGGGCGTGACCCGCGCGAGTCCGGCACGTGGCTCGAGGAGGCCCTCGTCGAGGGCGTGGTCGAGGCCGGCGGCGACGTCCTGCGGGCCGGGATGGAGCCCACCCCCGCGATCGCGTTCTTCACGATCGACGACGCGGCGGACGCCGGCGTGATGATTTCCGCGTCGCACAACCCTCCCGAGTACAACGGCATCAAGGTGTTCGGCCCGAACGGGATGAAGCTCCCCGACCCCGACGAGGACCGGATCGAGGCCGTCCTCCGTGGCGGCGGAGGACCCGCAGCCGAGCGCGGCGCGGTCCGGGAGCTCGAGGGGGGCCGCGAGCGATACCTCCGCCACCTCGTCGCGGCGGCCGGCGCTCGGCTCGAGGGGCTGTCGATCGTCGTGGACTGCGCGAACGGCGCCGCCTCCGACGTGGGACCGGAGCTCTACGCCCGGCTCGGCGCCAGAGTCCGAGCGATCAACGACGCGCCCGACGGCCGCAACATCAACGTGGGCTCCGGCGCCCTCCACCCCGACGTGGTCGGGGAGGCGGTCGTCGAGATCGGTGCGGACGCGGGGGTGTCGCACGACGGCGACGCGGACCGTGCCCTCTTCACCGACCGGAAGGGCGCGCTCGTGGACGGCGACCAGGTCCTGGCGGCGTGCGCTATCGCGATGAAGGAGGCGGGGGAGCTGCCCGGCGACCGTGTCGTGACCACCGTGATGGCGAACATCGGATTCCACAAGGCGATGCACGACGCCGGGATCACAGTCTCGGCGACGAAGGTCGGCGACCGTTACGTGCTCGAGGAGATGATCGAGGAGGGAGCCGCGCTCGGTGGGGAACAGTCCGGGCACGTGATCTTCCGGGATCACGCGACCACGGGCGATGGCCTGCTCACCGCGGCACGGTTCCTGTCCCTGGCCGCGACCACGGGACGGTCCGTCGAGGATCTCGCCGCGACGATGCGGCGCTACCCGCAGGTGATGGAGAACGTCCGCGTCCGGAGCCTCGCGGAGCTCGACGGCTCCCGGGTCGTGCGGGAGGCCGTTCGGGAGGCCGAGGAGCAGCTCGCCGGGACGGGACGGGTGCTCGTTCGGGCGTCCGGCACGGAGCCGCTCGTCCGCGTGATGGTGGAGGCCGAGTCCGAGGGCGACGCTCGTCGCCACATGGACCGGATCGCCGACGCCGTGCGTCGCGAGCTCGGCGCCTGAGCCGCCGCACCTGATCCCGGTGGACCGCTGCTACGCTCGAACATCCATGTGCGGCATCGTCGGCTACGTAGGGCCGGACGAGGCGCTCCCGATCGTCCTCGAGGGACTGCGTCGTCTCGAATACCGTGGGTACGACTCCGCGGGCGTCGCCGTGCTCGACGGCGACCTCACCGTCGTGAAGCGCTCCGGCAAGCTCGACGAGCTCGTGGCGAAGCTCGACGAGGACGGTCACCCGACCGGGAGCCCGGCGATGGGGCACACGCGCTGGGCTACGCACGGCGCCCCCACCGATCGCAACGCGCACCCGCATCTGGACTGCACGGGCACGGTCGCCGTGATCCACAACGGCATCATCGAGAACTTCCAGCAGCTCCGGGCACGCCTGGAGAAGCATGGACACACGCTCGTCTCCGAGACCGATACGGAGCTCGTCGCGCACCTGATCGAGGAGCAGCGCCGCGAGGGCGGAACCTTGACGGACGCGGTACGCGCGACGGTGAAAGAGCTCGAGGGCGCCTACTCGCTCGTCGTGCTCGCCGCGGACGAGCCCGGGCTGCTCGTCGGTGTCCGCGTGGCTTCGCCGCTCGTCGTCGGGGTGGGCGACGGCGAGATGATCCTCGCTTCCGACATCCCGGCCCTGCTCGGTCGGACCACGACGGTGATCCCGGTGGACGAGGGCCGGATCGTCGAGGTGCGTGCCGACGGCGCCACCTTCACGGACTTCGACGGCAACCCCGCGCACCCCGAGGCGATCTCGATCGAGTGGGACGCCGCACAGGCGGAGAAGGGCGGCTTCGACACCTTCATGCTGAAGGAGATCCACGAGCAGCCCGCGGCGATCCGCGACACGCTCGTCGGGCGGGTCGACGAGCACCGACGACTCGTACTCGACGATCTCCGGATCTCCGACGACGTCCTCCGCGAGGTCGACAAGGTCTTCGTCGTCGCGTGCGGAACCGCGTTCCACTCGGGCCTCGTGGCGAAGTACGCGATCGAGCACTGGACGCGTCTGCCGGTCGAGATCGATATCGCGAGCGAGTTCCGTTACCGCGATCCCGTGCTCGGTCCGGACACGCTCACCCTCGCCGTCTCGCAGTCCGGGGAGACGATCGACACGCTCGAGGCGGCGCGGCACGCGCGCCAGCAGGGGTCGATCCTGTTGGCGGTGACGAACAGCGTCGGATCGTCGCTGGCACGGGAGGCCGATGGGGTGATCTACATGCACGCCGGCCCGGAGATCGGCGTGGCGGCGACGAAGACGTTCGCCACGCAGATGGTGTCCCAATACATCCTCGCGATGTACCTGGCGCAGGTGCGAGGGTCGATGTTCCCCGAGGAGATCGCCGAGGTCCTGACCCGCATGGCGGAGCTTCCCAGGGACGTCGAGCGCGCGATCGGGCTGGACCCGCAGGTCCGTGAGCTGGCCGCGCGGTTCCAGGATCAGCACGACTGGCTGTTCGTGGGACGGCACACAGGGTATCCGGCGGCGCTGGAAGGAGCCCTGAAGCTTAAGGAGATCAGCTACGTCCACGCGGAGGGGTACCCGGCCGGTGAGCTGAAGCACGGGCCGATCGCCCTGGTCGAGGAAGGCGTCCCGGTCGTGGCGGTCGCGACGACCTGCCACGTCTATCCGAAGATGCTCTCGAACATCCAGGAGGTCCGGGCCCGCGGGGCCGAGGTGATCGCCATCGCGACCGAGGGCGACACGCAGATCCGCGACGTGGCCCAGCACGTGCTGGAGGTGCCGGAGACACCGGAGCTCCTGTCACCGGTCGTCGTCACGGTGCCGCTCCAGCTGCTCGCGTATCACGTCGCTCGGCTCCGCGGCACCGACGTGGACCAGCCGAGGAACCTCGCGAAGAGCGTCACGGTCGAATAGCGTCGGGGCGTTTCGGTCCCCCTCGCGTCGAGCGAGCGCGGTCGCGTAGCCTTTTGACAGATGGAGATCCTCGGGCTCGGAGTCGACCTGTGCGAGATCGCGCGCATGGAACGAGCGATCTCGCGACATCCGACCTTCCGAGACCGGGTCTTCACCCCGGAGGAGATCGCCTACTGCGAGTCCCGGGCCAGGCCGTCGGAGTCCTACGCGGGCCGCTTCGCGGCTCGCGAGGCCACGATCAAGGCGCTCGGCGGCTATCGCGGCCGTCGCTGGCAGGACATCAGCGTGTCGAGGCATCCCTCCGGGGCACCGACGATCCGGCTGGACGGGAACGCGAAGCGAAAGGCCGACGCCCTGGGCGTGGGGGAGGTGCTGATCACGTTCACGCACGAGAAGACGAACGCGATCGCGTTCGCGATCGCGGTCGGCTCGTGAAGCCGGTCCTCACCCCGGAGGAGGCCTCGGAGCTCGATCGGCAGACGCAGGCCGGGGGCATCTTGGCGGCGGACCTGATGGAGCGGGCCGGCCGCGCCGTCGCGCGGGCCGCCCGCGAGCTCGCGGGCGGCGCCTACGGCCGGCGCGCGGTCGTCGTTTGCGGGAAGGGCAACAACGGCGGTGACGGGCTCGTCGCCGCCCGTCACCTGGGGCGGTGGGGCGTTCGCACCACCGTCGTGCTGCTCGAGGCCGCCGGCTCGCTCCGCGAGCCGGCGGCCTCCAACGCCGAGCGTCTTTCCGAGGTGCGCGGCCTCAGAGCCCGACCCTTCGACGACCGCGGTCTCCGGCGCGAGCTGGACCGGGCCGACATCGCGATCGACGCGATCTTCGGGACCGGGTTCCGCGGGATGCCGGAGGACGAGTGGGCGGCCGCGATCGCGGCCCTGAACGGCTCCGCCGTTCCGGTCGTCGCCGTGGACATCCCCTCGGGCGTCAACGGGGGGACGGGCTCCGTGGAGGGCGAAGCGGTGTTCGCCGATCTGACCGTCACGCTCGGCGCCGCGAAGCTGGGGGGCGTCCTCCTCCCCGGCGCGGAGCACGCCGGCGTGGTTCGCGTCGTGGACATCGGCTTCCCCCACGACCTGGTCCGCGCCCGGGCGTGGCTGACCGAGCCGTCCGACGTCGCCGCTTGGCTGCCGACGCGGGACGCGGATACCCACAAGCGCGCGTCCGGCGTCCTCGTCGTCGTCGCCGGATCCCGGTCGATGACCGGAGCCCCCAAGTTGATCGCGGAGGCGGCCGCGCGGATCGGCACGGGCCTGGTCACGGTAGCGGCGCCGCAGAGCGCGATGGCCGCGATCCAGGCGGGGCTCACCGAGCCGACGTTCCTGTCGCTGCCGGAGACCGAGGACGGAGCCGTGTCCGACGAGGCGGTCGACCTGGTGCTCGAACGGCTCGATCGAGCCGACGCCGTGGCGATCGGGCCGGGGCTCACGACCGAGGCGCCCACGGTGGCCTTCGTACGGGAGGTCGTTCGCCGGTCGCCCGTGCCGATCGTGCTCGACGCCGACGGGCTGAACGCGTTCGTCGGCGACGCGACGACGCTCCGCGATCGGCACGCGCCGGCGGTCCTCACGCCGCACGTCGGCGAGTTCGGCCGGCTCACCGGCGTGAAGGCTCGTGACCTCGACGCCGACCGGCCCTCCCGGACTCGAGCGCTGGCGGCACAGGCCGACGCCGTCACGCTCCTGAAGGGCAGCCGCTCGTTGATTGCCGAACCGAGCGGGCGGCTCCTCGTCAACGTGACGGGCTCGCCCGCGCTCGCGACGGCCGGAACCGGTGACGTGTTGACCGGCATGATCGGTGGCCTGCTCTCGCGCGGGCTCGGTCCAGCCGACGCCGCGGCGGCGGGCGCGTACGTTCAGGGGCTGGCCGGCCTGCTGGCCGGTCGCGACCTGGGAGAGGGGGCGCTCGCCGGCGACGTCCTCGAGCGGGTCGCGGAGGCGGTGGACCGCGTGACCGCCGCGTGACCGACGCGTTCCGACCGACGTGGGCCCAGGTCGACCTCGACGCGATCCGTCACAACGCCAGACTCCTCACGCCGTCCACCGCCGAGCTGATGGCGGTGGTGAAGGCCGACGGGTACGGCCACGGAGACGTGGAGGTCGCCCGTGCGGCGATCGAGGCGGGCGCCACCTGGTGCGGCGTGGCGCTGGTCGAG
>DASQTT010000180.1:0-4267 GCA_035641735.1 Actinomycetota bacterium
AGCGCGGCGAGCACGCCGAGCGCGATCAGCGTGACGCCCGGTATCCATCGTCCGGGCCCGGCGAACCCGGCTCGACCGGCCAGGCGCCTCGACACCCGCGCCGAAGCCAGCGCGTACGTGCCGTCCGACAGGAGCCCCAGCGCGATGAACGTGAGCCCGAGCACGACGACCTGCAACGTCACCGATCCTCGGGAGGGATCGACGAACTGCGGGAGGAACGCGAGGAAGAAGAGCGCGGTCTTCGGGTTCAGCACGTTCACGACGACGCCCTGAGCGTAGATCTGTCGGAGCGACCGTGGTCGCGCGCCTGGTTCGGTCACTGCGACCTCGCGGCGACGGAGCGCTCGGATCCCCAGCCAGATCAGGTACGCGGCGCCGGCGTACTTCACGACGCCGAACGCGAGCGCCGACGACGCGAGGATCGCGGAGACCCCGAGCGCAGCCGCGAGGACGTGCACGGTCGAGCCCGTGTGGATCCCGAGCACCGAGACGAGCCCGGCGGCCCGACCCTGCACGCTCCGGGTCACGATGTAGAGGACCGATGGGCCCGGAACGACGAGCAGCGCCAGCGACGCGACCGCGAACGCGGCGAACGCCTCGGGCGGGGGCATCAGCCTTCCGGGCTGTCGGGGATCGACGTCGAGTCCTGCCGGAGCTCCTCGACGTTCACGTCGTGTCGGGTCACCACCCGGACGGACGAGACGAAGCGCGCCGGGCGGAACATGTCCCACACCCACGCGTCGCTCAGCTCGACGCGCACCCAGCCGTCGTCGAGATGCGCGATGTCGACCTTGTTCGCCAGGTAGAAGCGCCGCTCGGTCTCGATCACGTACGCGAACATCGGGAGCACGTCCCGGTATTCGCGATAGAGCTCGAGCTCCCGCTCCTCCTCGAACCGCTCGATGTCATCCTCGTTCACGGCGTCATGCTCTCACGCGGCTCGAGGGGCGCGTCCTCGGATGCCTCGGGCGGCGGCGCCCAGACCGTCTCCGACCTGCCCAGGCCGGGGATCGAGGGCTGCCCCACGCACGCGAACGACAGGCGATGGATCGGGGTCGGTCCCAGCCGGTCCAGCACCTCGAGGTGCTCGGGCGTGCCGTAGCCCTTGTTGTGATCGAAGCCGAACTCGGGATAACGACGGTGGAACCTGACCATGATCCGGTCCCTGGTGACCTTGGCCACGATCGAGGCCGCGGCCACCGAGGCGGCCACGGCGTCTCCCTTCTTGATCGCGAGGGACGGACACGGCATCCGCGGGACGGGGAAGCCGTCGGTCAGCGCGTACTCGGGCTCGGGTCGGAGCGCCCGGACGCAGCGGCGGAGGAGGGCGAGGTTCGAGCGATGCAGCCCGCGCTGGTCGATCGTCGCCGGCGCCACCTTCGCCACGGCGAACAGCGCCGCTCCGACGATCCGCTCGTAGGCCGCCTCGCGTTGCTTCGCGGTCAGCACCTTCGAGTCGTCGATCCCGTCGGCGTCGAATCCCTCGGGGAGCACGACCGCCGCGGCGACCAACGGTCCCGCGAGCGCGCCGCGCCCGGCCTCGTCCGCCCCGGCGACCCGGGCGAAACCCTGGTGGCGAAGGGCCCGCTCGTAGCGCACGAGGTCGACGCTCAGCTCAACCCCCCGATCCGGCTGAGCGGCCAGGCGATCACGAACGCCTCGCCGATCACCTCGTCCTCCGGAACGTAGCCGAGGCCTGTCGGCGGGGGGAACCTCGAGTCGCCCGAGTGCGCGCGGTTGTCGCCCAACACGAAGAGCATGCCATCCGGGACCACCTCGGGCCCGAAGTCGCGAGGATCGGGTTCGGGCGCCACGTACGGCTCGACGACGCGACGGCCGTTCACGAACAGCACGCCGCGGCGGATCTCCCACGTGTCGCCCTCCACGGCCGCAACGCGCTTGATGAAGTCGTCGTGTTCCGGGCGGGCCACACCGATCCCTTCGCCGAGCCAGTGGACGAATCCCCCGACGATCCCGCGATCGGTCTCCGGGCCCGGGTTCGGGTCCGCGAACACGATCACGTCGCCGCGGCTGACGTCGGAGAACGTGTTGCAGATCCGACAGACGAGGATCCGGTCGCCGGGAGCCAGGGTCGGTTCCATCGAGACCGACGGGATGAAGAACGCCTGGACGAGGAAGCTCTTGATCAGGACGGCGAGCACGAGCGCCGCCAGGACGAGCGGCACCAGCTCCCTCGCGGCGCCGGCGAGACCGTGCGGCTCGTGCGCGCGATGTCGGTCCGCTCGGCGCGCGCCCGTGGGACCGGTCGGGGAGTTCCTATCGAGGGACGGAGCGAGCGCCTCGGGCGGCGCCGGGCCGGCCGCCTCGGCCGGATCCCGCGGCCCGGCCACTCAGGCCTCGGCTCGCTCCTCCGCCTCGGCGGCGGATCCTGCGCTGTCGGCCGATCCCTCGGCCGCTTCTTCGGCGGCCGTCTCGTCCGGCTCGAGGTCCGCGGCCGTCTCGGCCTCCTCGAGGACCTCGATCGAATCCGGCTCGACCTCGTCCTCGTCGGCCTCCATCGTCATCGCCTCGATCGCGGCCAGCTTGGCCTCATCCACCCGGCGCTCCTTGATCCGAGCCTTCTTGCCGCGGAGCTCGCGCAGGTAGTAGAGCTTCGCGCGCCGCACGTGCCCGCGCTGGACCACCTCGAGCTTCGCGATCGAGGGTGAGTGCACGGGGAAGGTTCGTTCGACGCCCACGCCGAAAGAGATCTTCCGAACCGTGAATGTCTCGCGGAGGCCGCCGCCGGAGCGCCGGATCACCACGCCCTGGAAGACCTGCACGCGCTCACGGTTCCCCTCCACCACGCGGACGTGCACCTTGACGGTGTCGCCGGGGCGGAACGCCGGGATGCCCTTGCGCAGGTGAGATCGCTCGACGAGATCGGTGATGTTCATGGGCGGGCAGGCAGGATACCAGTGGTCCTTCGGCCGGCTGCCGAACCGACCTCAGTCGCCGAGGTCGGGACGGTTGCGACGGCCCTTCTCCTCGGCCGCCTCCCGTCGCCAGCGCTCGATCTCGGCGTGGTTGCCGGACAGGAGGACCTCGGGCACCTCCATGCCCCGGAACGACGGCGGCCGCGTGTAGTGGGGATGATCGAGCAGCCCCGGCGCCGAGAAGGAGTCACGCCGATGAGACTCCTCCTTCCCGATCACGCCCGGCACGAGCCTCGTGACCGCCTCGATCACGACGAGCGCGGGGAGCTCGCCTCCCGGAAGCACGTAGTCGCCGATCGAGATCTCCTCGGCAGGGAGTCCCGAGACGACGCGCTCGTCGACGCCCTCGTACCGACCGCACAACAGCGTGAGGTGCGGCTCGAGGGCGAGTTCGCGGACGAGCGCCTGGTCGAGTCGTCGGCCGGCGGGTGAGAGCAGCAGGACGCGTCCGCGGTCTGGATCGAGGGACTCGACGGCGGCGAAGAGCGGCTCGGGCTTCATCACCATCCCGGGACCTCCGCCGTAGGCCTCGTCGTCGACCGAGCGGTGCCGGTCGGTCGACCAGCGCCGGAGGTCGTGGACACGGACCTCGACGAGGCCCTCCGCGATGGCCTTCCCCAGAAGGCTCTGGCCGAGCGGGCTCTCGAAGATGCCGGGGAAGATCGTGAACACGTCGACCCGCACGTCGCGAGGCTAGCAAGGGCCCGTTGCGGCGGAGCACCCTGCCGGGGCAGGATGCCGACAGCCGGCCCGGAGGGGAAGCGATGACGCCGATCGTGGTGGTGGTGCTCCTGTTCGTCGGGGCGCTGATCGCCGTGGACGCCGTGCGCCAGCGACGCATCCGGGCGAGCCGGGCGATCGACCTCCCTGGCATCGTGACCGCCCGTCTCGCGGAGCCCAATGACGCCGTGCTGGCCGAGGCGGTCCCTTCTGCGCTCGCCCGGGAGGCCTCGGTCGAGGTCAACCTCTACGAGACGCTCGCTTCGAAGCTCGAGCTCGCCACATTCCGTCCCCGCCTCCAGGACGGCGCCGAGGCCAAGGTGTTCCGCCTCCGATGGGGCAACGACTACGCGATGCTCGCGCGGGCCGACCGCGAGCTCCACTACCGGCTCGAAGTATGGGAGGCGGAGCTGCTCCCGTTGATGGACGGCACCCGGACCGTCGGCGAGCTGGTGGTCGAGCGGATGCGGACGGGGGGCGGCCTCGACGCGGAACAGGTGACGGATCTCGTCCTGGCGCTGCATGCGGGCGGCTTCCTCGACCCGGCGCCGATCCCGACGGACGAGTTGATCGCCGATCGCCTCGACCCATCCTCGCCGGGCCGGAAGAAG
>DASQTT010000181.1:0-2370 GCA_035641735.1 Actinomycetota bacterium
GGCCGCCGCGCTCGCCACGGTGCCCGCCTTCCTGGTCCGCTTCTCGGACCTCCACGTCTCCCACCCCGTCGAGGCCCTCCTGTTCGGCCTCGCGATCGTCGGCGCGGCGTTCGCGATCTCCTGGGCCGCCGAAACGGCGCAGCTCGACATCTCAGCCGGGCTCGCGATCGCGATCCTCGCGCTGATCGCCGTCCTCCCCGAGTACGCGGTCGACTTCGTCCTCACCGCGGACGGCGGGAACACGTTCCAGCGCGATCCGACGTGCCCACCGCCGTTCCCCCGGTCGGAGAGTCCCTGCGACCTCGCCCTCGCGAACATGACGGGGGCGAATCGGCTCCTGATCGGGCTCGGATGGTCGATGGTCGTCTTCATCGGCTGGTACCGCACGCGCCGGGCGCGGCTCCTCGCGCCCGGCGAACGCTGGGAGGGGATCCGGCTCACCCGCGACCACTCGATCGAGCTCGGGTTCCTCTGGGTGGCGACCCTCTACTCGCTCACGCTGCCGCTGAAGCAATCGATCACGCTGATCGACACCGTGATCCTGGTGGGACTGTTCGCCGGCTACTCCTGGCGAGTGTCTCGTGCCCCTTCAGAGGAACCCCACCTCGTCGGACCGGCTCGCTACCTCGGCACGTTCCCCGTCGTGGCCCGCCGCACCTGGGTGATCGGGCTCTTCGCGGCGGCGGGCGTGGTGATCTGGCTTTTCGCCCATCCGTTCGCCGACGCCCTCACCGAAACCGGCAGGGCGTACGACATCAGCGAGTTCCTCCTGCTCCAGTGGCTGGCTCCGCTCGCCTCCGAGACACCCGAGCTGTTGGTCGCCGGGCTCTTCGCGTGGCGATTGAACACGAACTCGGGGCTCGGGACCCTGGTCTCGTCGAAGGTGAACCAGTGGACTCTCCTGGTGGGGACCCTCCCGATCGTCTTCGCGATCTCGAGCGCTTCCAGCCATGGCCTCCCGATCAGCGCCGTCCAGCGTGAGGAGCTCTTCCTGACGGCCGCGCAGTCGTTCTTCGCGGTGGCCATCCTCTCCAACCTCAGACTGTCGCTCCGTGAGGCCGGCTACCTGTTCGGTCTCTTCTGGGCGCAGTTCATCGTCGGAGCGCTGGTGCCGGAGTCGCTGCATGCAGCCGAGCGGATCGGCGTGGGGATCCTCTACTTGATCCTCGGCCTCGTGTTCATCTTCAGGGACCGGCGGCGCGTACCACATCTCGTGCGAGACGCGTTCGTGGCGTCGTACGCCGAACTGGGCGAAGAGCGCGTCCAGGACTCCCTCCGACAGGCCGAAGAGAAGCATCCGTCTCCGCCGCACGGCTACGGTCCTCCGCCGTCGCCGGCCCGCGACGACGACCGCCCCGCCGCAGCCCCGCCCGAGTAGCGTCGCCGGGTGGACGCGCGTGGTTTCCTCGACGAGCTGACGGCGGACCCCGAGACGGCCGAGTGCCTGGCGGGGCTGCGCGAGTTCCCGCCGCGCACGCCGCGGCTCGAACCCTTCCCCGCCGATCTCCCGGACGTCGTGGTCTCGCGACTCGGCCTGCTCGGGATCGAGGGACTCTATGCGCACCAGGCCGCCGGGCTGGAGACGCTCCGAGCCGGGCGTCACGCGATCCTGTCGACCGGCACCGCCAGCGGGAAGACCCTCGTGTACGACGTCGCCTTCGCGGAGGCGGCGATCACCACGCCGAAGGCGACGGCCCTCTACCTCTTCCCGACGAAGGCGCTCGCGCGCGATCAGCTCCGAGCCGTGCGGGACCTGAAGCTCACGCAGATCCGCGCCTCCGCCTACGACGGCGACACGCCTCAGGCGGAGCGTCCGTTGATCCGCAAGAACGCCAACCTCGTGCTGACGAACCCGGACATGCTGCACCTGTCGATCCTCCCGGACCACGCGCGATGGGCCGACTTCTTCCTCCGCCTCTCGCTGATCGTCGTCGACGAGGCGCACGTGTGCCGAGGCGTGTTCGGCTCGCACGTCGCGATGGTGCTGCGGCGCCTCCGCCGCCTCGTGGACCACTACGGCGGCTCGCCGCGGTGGTGCCTCGCCAGCGCGACCGTCGGGAACCCCGGCGAGCTGGCGGCGAAGCTCACGGGTCTCGACGTCGACGTGATCGAGGGCGAGGCAGGACCCGCCGGCGGCAAGCTCTTCGCGCTCTGGAACCCGCCGATCGTCGACGAGGAGTCCGGCGCGAGACGGAGCGCGCTGGCGGAGGCGTCGTGGCTGATGGGCCGGCTCGTCGCCGACGACGTCCGGACGATCGGGTTCACCAGGTCGCGGCGTGCCGCGGAGCTGCTCGCCGAGTTCACGCGCCGAGAGGTCGGCGACGCGGCACGCCGCGGCCGGATCGCCTCGTACCGGGCCGGGTACCTGGC
>DASQTT010000182.1:0-3930 GCA_035641735.1 Actinomycetota bacterium
CAGCGGGAAGGAGACCCATCCGGACTCAGGGCGATCGATCTGCGTCCGCAGCCAGGGCATCGCGTCCAACGTGTCCCACCCCTGGTCGTCCGTGAGCACGACGATCACGTTCGGCCGGTCGTCCGGAGGCGCATCGTCCGAGGGCCAGGCGAACGAGGACGTCAGCCCGATCGCTGCCGCCAGGGTCGCGCCGGCGAGGCGCCGCACGGGCGCGACGCGGGAGATCACGCCGTGCGGACCTTGAACCCGACGCCGCTCACCGATCGAGCCATCCGGCCTGCCGATCGTTGCGGGCGGCGACGAGGCCGGCGGCGATCGAGAGCGCGATCTCCTCGGGGCGGCGGCCGCCCAGGTCAAGGCCGAGCGGGCTCCGGATCCTCGCGATCATCTCGTCGCCCAATCCACGGCTCCGGAGGTCGTCGACGTACGGCGCGACGTGGCGACGCGAGCCCATCACCCCAACGAAGCGGACGGACGAACGCAGCACGTGCTCGAGCATGTCGGCGATCCCCGGCGCATCGTGATCGGTGAACACCACCTCGTCGTCCTCCGTGAGCTCGAGCGAGTCCAGCGACGGGACGACCGGCTCGTCGTCGTCCGAGATCCGGTCGGCCCTGGGCTCCACCAGAACCACCCGGCGGCCGATGCGACGCATCTCGTCCCTCAGCGAGCGCGCTACGTCGGTGGCCGAGACGACGACGAGACGCGGCGCGGCGCGGCGCGGCTCGAGGTACACCTCGACCTCGCCCAGCTCGTGATGGAACGTGCGCACCTCCGGCGCTCCACGCTCGAAGACCTCCGCGGCGGCCTCCACGGCCGCCGCGTCGAACTCCGCGCATCCGAGGGTGCCGTGCACCGGGCCGCCGGGCACGATCGTCATCGCGTTACCGACTCGGCACGGTGGCGAGCCGATCACGCGCACGGCCTTGGCCTCGACCCGGTCACCGCCCGCGGCTTCGTCCGAAGGAGCCGTGTGCGTGGCGTGCCCCGTGGGGTGCGGGCCCGTCGATCCCCCCATCAGCTCCAAGGCGTGCGGCAGGACCGGCAGGACCGCCGACAGCGACTCGCGGACGCCGCTCGGGCTGCCAGGGAGGTTCAGGATGAGGGCGCCGCCGATCGTGCCCGCGGCGGCGCGAGAGAGCGCGGCCATCGGTGTCTGGGCGAGGCCGGCGGACCGCATGAGCTCGGCGAGACCCGGCGCCTCGCGCTCCATCACGCTGCGCGTGGCCTCGGGGGTCACGTCGCGCGGGCCGAAGCCGGTGCCCCCGGTCGTCACGACGAGGGCGTGAGCCCTCGCGAGCGTCCGCAACGCTTCCTCGATCGCGGGGCGCTCGTCGGGAACGACGCGTCGTTCGCCGACGTCGAAGCCGGCGCCTCGAAGGACCTCCTCGGCGGCCTGACCCGACCCGTCCTCGCGGGTTCCCGCGGCGACGCCGTCGGAGACCGTGAGCACGGCGGCGGACCGGACCGTCACGGCCCGAGCCTAGCGTCCTCTGCCCGCCGGACGGTTGCCGAGCGTGCCGAAGAGCTCGTCCTAGGATGCGGCAGGATGCGCGATCACAACGGCGCATCCGGAAGACGAAACGGAGGAGGGACCAGGATGGAGTGGGTGAACGGGCTGGCGACGGAGCTGCGGCTGGACGTGCTGTCGAAGCACGAGGCGGACCACGTGCTCTCGGTCGCGCGCGAAGTCGCCCACCGGGTGGAGCGGAAGGCCACCCCGCTCGCCCTCTACGTCGTCGGCTTGGCGGTGGGCCGTCAGCTCGCCGACCGCGGGCGAGACGAGGCGATCGAAGACGTGATCCACACGCTCCTGCTGCGACTGCCCGACCCCGAGGACCCCTGATCGCAGGACGCGGGTACGCTGGCCGCATGCGCGCCGCCTCTCCGATGCCCCTCGACGGACCGCTGGTCGACTCCTTCGACCGCGTCGCTGACGATCTCCGGATCTCCGTCACCGACCGGTGCAACTTCCGCTGCACGTACTGCATGCCGCTCGAGGGCCTGGCGTGGCTCCCCAAGCACGAGCTCCTCACGTTCGAGGAGCTCACGCGACTGCTCGCGGCGTTCGTCCGCTTGGGCGTGCGGAGCCTGAAGGTGACCGGTGGCGAGCCGCTCGTTCGCGCCGATCTCCCGGTCCTGATCCGGATGTTCCGTGAAGCGGGGCCGGAGCTGGACATCTCGCTGACGACGAACGGTGTGCTGCTCGAGCGGCTCGCGGAGCCGCTCGCTGAGGCCGGGGTGGACCGCGCGACGATCTCGTGCGACTCGCTGCTGCGGCACCGCTTCGCCGAGATGACCCGGCGCGACGCGCTGGATGCCGTCCTGGCGGGGATGCGCGCCGCCGAGGCTGCCGGCATGAACCCCATCAAGGTGAACTGCGTCGTGATCGGCGGGACGAACGACGAGGAGCTGGTCGGGTTCGCCTCTTGGGCCCGGGAGACGGGCTACGAGGTCCGATTCATCGAGTACATGCCGCTCGACGCCCAGCACGCCTGGGAGCGAGAGAAGGTCGTGCCCGCGCGGCGGATCCTCGACGAGATCCACTCGGTCTTCCCGCTCGAGGCCGAGGGGCACGCGAACGAGCCGGCCACCACGTTCCGCTTCGCCGACGGCGCGCCCGGCCGGATCGGTGTGATCGCCTCGGTCAGCGAACCGTTCTGCGACACGTGCAACCGGCTCCGGCTGACGGCGGAGGGGATGCTCCGTGCGTGCCTGTTCGCCCTCGACGAAACCGATCTGCGGGGTCCGCTCCGCGCCGGCGCGACCGACGCCGAGCTCGAGCGGCTGATCCGCGAAGGCCTGTGGTCGAAGTGGTCGGGGCACCGCATCAACCATCCGGACTTCGTCCAGCCCGCGCGGTCGATGTCGATGATCGGCGGCTGATCGGCCTCAGGCGGGACGTTTCGCCACGATCACCCTGGTGATCGGGAGGACGCCGCCCTTCGTGCTCCGCACCTCCCGGAAGCTCGCTCGTCGCAGCACCGGCTTCACGTCCTTGACGCGATCGGTGCTCACCTCGAGGAGCAGCCAGCCGTTCGGCGACAGCCAGTTCGGCGCCTCGAGCGCCGTGCGGGTGATCAGCGAGAGGCCGTCCCGACTCTGGTCGGTGAGCGTGTGCGCGGGCTCCCAATCCCGGATCTCCTCCGGCAGGTCCTTCAGCTCGTGGCTCGGCACGTAGGGCGGATGCAGCGTGATCACGTCCACACGACCGCCGAGCTCCTTGGGGAGCCCTCCGAAGAGGTCTCCGCGCACGAACCGGGCCCGGATCCGGAGGCGCTCGGCGTTCTTCCTGGCCAGCCGGACCGCGACGTCGGAGATGTCCGTGCCCACGACCTGCGCGCCTCGGACCTCCTTCGCGACCGCGAGGGCGATCGTGCCGGCGCCGGTCGCGAGGTCCACGTGGACCGGGCGTCGGCGGCCGCGCAGACGGCGCATCGCCTGTTCGGCCAGGAACTCCGAGGCGTCGCGGGGGACGAAGACGCCTGGGCGCACGACGAGGTCCATACCCCGGAACTCGGTGTAGCCCTTGATCAAGGCGATCGGCTCGCCCGTCGCACGGCGACGAACGAGCCGATCGAACGCCCGGCGCTCCGCTGCTGTGAGCTCGTCCCGCGGATCCGGCTCTTCGCCGAGGACGTGCGACAGCAGGTCCTCGGCTTCGATCCGCTCGCGCCCACGTTGCCAGTGGTCGATCGCGGGCGCCGCTTTCAGGACCTCGACCGCTTCGTTCAGGACCGTACGCACCTTCAAGGCCGACGCATCCTACGGAAACCGGGCCGTCGCTAGACTCGATCCCATGCCTCGATCGGAGACCGGCGCGAACGTCGGGCGGCCCCGCCGCCCGCGGGCGAAGAAGGTCACCAAGTCGATCGGTGACGTGAAGCTCACCGGCGACCGGCTGGTCGTGTAGCTGCCCGAGAACGGGGA
>DASQTT010000183.1:0-5346 GCA_035641735.1 Actinomycetota bacterium
GAGCTCGATCGAGGACGCCGGTCGACTCCGGCGCCCGACGGCACACGGCCGTTCTTCCTCGCTGTCGCCCGCCTCGTGCCCTGGAAGGGCATCCATCTCGCGTTGCGAGCGTTCGCTCGCGCCGCGCTTGCAGATGTCACGTTCCGCGTCGTCGGAACGGGGGCGGATCGGCTGCGGCTCGAGCGTCTCGCTCGGAACCTGGGCATCGAAGACAGCGTCGAGTTCACCGGAGAACTCACTCCGAACCAGGTGCGTTCGCTCCTCCGGAACTGTCTCGCGCTCGTCCATCCCAGTCTTCACGACTCGGGGAGCACCGTCTGTCTCGAGGCGATGGCTGCCGGCAAGCCCGTCGTCTGTCTTGCCCTCGGCGGTCCCGCCACACAAGTGACGAACGAGACCGGCTTCGTGATACCCGCGATCACCCCGGAGCAGAGTGTCCGAAGCATCGCCGAGGCGCTGACGCGCGTGGCGACCGATCGGGTGCTTCGCTCTGACCTCGGAGCGAACGCGCAGCGTCGTGTCAAGGAAGCGTTCACGTGGAACGACCGAGGGCGCATCCTATCCCGGCTGTACGATCACGCCGCGAGTCGGACGCAGCACGGGGGGACGGGCATCGATGCGCGTACTGATCGCGCATAGCTTCTATCGCGTTCCGGGCGGCGAGGATCGCTACGTCCGGCAGCAGTTCGAGCTGCTGAGCGGACACCATGACGTCGAGATGGTCGAGCGTCACAACGACGCGCTCGAGCCGGAGCTGTCGACCGCCGTCAGGATGGCCTTCTCGCCTGCCGCGATCCAGGAGATCGAAGATCAGATCGATGCGTTCAGGCCCGATGTCATCCACCTGCACAACCCGTACCCATCCCTCGGGCCCGCCGTCCATGTGGCAGCGGCGAGGCGCGGTGTGCCGCTGGTGCAGACGGTCCACAACCTACGGCTTCGCTGCCCGAATGGCCTCATGTTCACCGAGGGTCGATCGTGCCGGCGCTGCGAACGAGGGAACTACGTCAATGCTGCGGTCCACCGATGTTTCCCGAGCCGGCGGCAGGCGGGTGCTTACGCCGGAGCCCTGTGGTTGCATCGCTTCCTGTTGAAGCTCGAACGCAACGTCGCCGCCTTCGTCGCGCCGAGCGTCTTCATGGCCGCCAGGCTTCGCGAGTGGGGGTTCCCCGAGGCCCGGATCTCCACGATCCGCAACTTCGTGCCGTCCGTCGCGGCCGCTCCCTCGAACGTCGGCGACTTCGGCGTGTACGTGGGGCGACTGTCCGGCGAGAAGGGTCTTCCCGTTCTGCTGGAGGCCCTTGCCCTGGCTGGCGACCCGCCGTTCCGAATCATCGGGGATGGCCCGCTCCTCGAGGACCTGAAAACCGCCGGCGCTCGGCTCGGTCTGCGCCGTACGGAGTTCGTGGGCCGGGTGGAGGCTCCGGATGCACACCGAGCCGTCGCGGGATGTCGCTTCCTCGTCATGCCGTCGCTGTGCGAGGAGAATGCGCCACTCGCGGCCCTCGAGGCGTTGGCCGCCGGGCGGCCGGTACTCGTCAGCGGCCGGGGCGGCTTGCCGGAACTGGTCGAGAGCGGCGGAGGACTCGTCTTCGATCCGGGCGATGCTTCGAGCCTCTCCGAGAACATCCAGGCCCTGGTTCTCGATCGTAACCTGTGCCAGAGGCTGGGGGATCGAGCCTGGGGATTCGCTGCGGCCGAGCTGGGGCGAGATCGTCATCTCGAACGGCTGCTCGAGCTCTATGGAGCTCTCCGTTGGGAGTCCCACTCCGGTGGCTCGGGATGAGCCGAGATGCAACGAAGGCGCGAAGCGTGATACATCAGGGTCCCCATGGCCGACAGGACAACCGCGCTCGGAGGTGGCCTCTCGAGGGAGCGGCGGTATCTGGCGAAATCCATCCTGGGCAGCGTCCCCCGGTCATGGCGCCGTGCCCGTTCGAGGATCATCGTCCTGTGCTACCACTCGATCCATCCAACGAACGCCTTCGCCAGTGCGACTCCCGGCCAATTCGAGGAGCACATGCGTTGGCTCAGGGAGCACTGCGACGTGGTCCCGCTGCGAGAGGCGGTTGAGCGCTCCGCGGGGAGGCGCGACACGCCTGCCAAGCCAACGGTTTCGGTCACCTTCGACGATGGATACGACGACAACTTCATCCACGCCCTCCCCGTGCTCATGCAGTACGGGATCAAGGCCTCGTTCTACGTGACGACCGGATTCGTCGATCGGGACCCGACGGTCGTGGATCGGATGCGGCGCCTCCGAGAGATGCCGGTGAGCGCGCTGAGCTGGGAACAGCTCGGCGAGATCTACCAGGCCGGCATGGAGGTCGGCAGTCACTCGATCACGCACGTGAACCTGGCAGAGCTCGAACCCGGTGCCCTCCGGGCCGAGTTGAGGGATTCCAAGCGAGTCCTCGAAGATCATCTCGGGGAAGAGATCGACTCCGTCGCCTACCCGTTCGGCATCCCCGGTCGGCACGTCACCGCTCGGACGATCGCGGAGGCGCTCGATGCCGGATACAGGACCGGGACATCGATCCTGTATCGAGACGTTCGACGGCACGATCATGCGTTGAACATCCCGCGCATCGCCGTGAAGAACAACACGATCCAGCTGCTGAAGGCGAAGATCGCCGGCAGCCTCGACGTGATCGGGCGATGGCAGGAATTCCGGGCGCGCGGAACGTTCTCCGTGGGAGGCGACGGGGCCGCGCCACCCCGTTGACGATCGCCGTCGCCTTAGGCGGATACGTCGGTTCGGGTGGCGCCGCGAAGGCCGGCACGTCTGCCGGCCGCGTCGACCGCACTCGATCGAGTCAGGCCGGGACGAGGCCGAGGTCCCGCAGCAACCCCGGCGGGATCGTGTGGCAGTACGGCTCGTGCCCGTTCTTCACGTAGTAGGCCTGGTGGTAGTCCTCGGCTGGGTAGAAGGCCGCGAACGGGACGATCTCAGTAGCGATCGGCTTCGCGTACCGTTCCTTCGCGCGCTCGCGCGAGGCCTCGGCGGTCGCTCGCTGCCCATCCGAGTGGGTCAGTACGATGCTTCGGTATTGGGTTCCGTGGTCGGGTCCTTGCCGGTTGACCTGTGTCGGGTCGTGCATCGCCCAGAAGACCTCGAGGAGCTGCTCGTAGGACACGACGTCCGGATCGAACGTGACCTGGACAACCTCGGCGTGGCCCGTCGTGCCGGTGCAGACCAGGCGGTATCCCGGGTCCGCGACGAATCCACCGCTGTAGCCGGACACGGCCTCGACCACGCCAGGGACCGTGCGGAAGAGATGCTCGACGCCCCAGAAGCACCCGGCGCCGAACGTGGCGGTCTCGTTGGTCATCTTGTCCCATCCTTCCGGAGGGTTCACCCCATAGTCTCAGGAGGCCCCGGTTCCGTCGCGGCGTTGACATGCACCGCGGGGTCTCGCTCCGGGCGCCCGCCTCAGCTACTGGTGTCGTCGGGCGGAGGCGTCTCGTCGGGTCGAGTGCTGCCGTCCCAGACCGTCCCGTCGTCCGACCCCGTGATATCCCCCGAGGCCGCGTCGTCCGGGTCGTCCCCCGAGTCCGGGTCGTCCCCCGAGGCCGGGTCGTCCCCAGATGCGACGTCGTCCTCCGAGTCTGCCTTGCCGTTCCCCTTGCCCTGGCCGGGCGAATCATCTTCATCTTGCCCGGGCGGCTCAGAGACGCCCCCAACTTCCTTTGGCGTGCTCGCGGCCTCGATGTTCGAGGCGGCTGACTCGCCACCTTCGTTCATCGCGAAGATCCGGTAGCGGTACTTCGTCTTCGGCGCCAGACCGGTGTCTTCGTAGTTCGTGATATCGGTGCCGGTCGTGGCGATCGTGATCCAGTCAGGCTCGCCGCCGAGCGACCGTTCGATCCGGTAGCCCGTTTCATCCTCCACGTTGGCCCAATCCAGCAAGATCGTCGTCGACGACGCGGCCGTGATGACGAGCGACGTCGCTTGCGGTGGAGGGACGTGGGTCGTTGCTGAGATCACATCGGAGGGCGGAGCGAGACCCGACTCGGTCAGCGCCGTTACGCGGTAGAAATAGGTCGTCTCAGGTTCAAGGTTCGAATCGATGAACGTCGTCACGCGACCGTCGGTCGTTGCGATCAACGTCCAGTCGTGAGCGCCGTCCTGCCTGGAGCGCCTCTCGATGTTGTACCGGAGCGCCGCAAGCACCTCATGCCAGACGAGAACGATCGATGAAGAGGACGACGACATCGCCTGGACCTGCTCGACCGGTCTGGGCACGTGCGAGATGCTCGACGGGGCTGGTGGCGTGGCTCTCCCGTCGTCGGGCGGGCTATCCACGGAACCGGAAGCGTCCGCCGGGGGAGCGATCTCCCCGACCGACTCCAGGGTCCCCGCTTCGCGCCGTATCACGTCGGGAGCGTCGATCTCGAAGCGGAACGACCTCGTCCCCGCCGGGGGCCCGCCGAGGGCCCCCAAGGTGGCGATGCTTGCGGCAGCGACGAGGGCCGTTGCCAGCGCTACCGCTCCGAGGCGTCGTGAAGCGGCCACGCGTGCTGCGACCGGCGTCCTCCGTACCCGCAATGTATCGACGGCCACCTCGCGCTTCGCCGGCGAGTGCCAGATCGCATCGAGCTGCTCGATCTCCCGATGGACGCGGTGCCTCGAGAGGAACTCGACGGTGACGAACCCGGCCACGATCAGCAGGTCAACGACCAGGACCCCGGCGATGACCCACGCGATCGATCCCACGGCTGCCAAATCTACGCCCACGCAGTGTATCCGGTCTACGGCGCACCGTCGCGTGTCCATCCTAATGCATCTGAGGGAGGGACGATTCCAGCGCATCGCAAGCCAGACCGTTCGGAAGTCGTAGCCCGCTCGGGAGCCGCGAATGGTGCGGTTCGCCGACTACGGCGCCGGGGCCTCCGTACCCGATATCGGGTAGCGGAAGGGTCGTGGCCAACCTGAGGAGGAAGGCACATGCGACAGTGGGAGCTGATCGGGATCACGGACACGGTGGACTGGGCGCCTCCGCGCCGCGAGCCTCAGCCCGCCGGGAAGCCGGCGGTCCTGTGGACCACGGACGGGTCGCTCAGGCTCCGGAACGTGACGAGGGAGGCCTCCGAGCACCTGGGGGTGCACGCGAAGTTCCTCGAAGGCCGTGAGCTCCTCGACGCGTTCGGGATGGAGGGGGACAGCCTCCCGGTCCTCGAGGCCCACGCGTCGGCGCTCACCGGCGACGTCGTGACGTTCTCCCTTCCGGGTACCGAGGGGAAGATGCGGTGCCGCGTCGCTCCGACGCACGACGCGGGGGAACAGATCGTCGGAACGTTCTGTATCGCGAGCGGACCGTCCTCCGACGGCGACGAGCCGATCGC
>DASQTT010000184.1:0-3475 GCA_035641735.1 Actinomycetota bacterium
TCCAGGACGTGTTCGAGGCCGTCGGTGCCCACGCGAAGGGCTCGATCGACGACGCTGAGCTGCTCGGGATCGAGCGAGCGGCGTGCCCGACGACGGGGTCGTGCGCGGGGATGTACACCGCGAACACGATGGCCGCCGTCGGGGAAGCGATCGGTCTCTCGCTGCCCGGGGCGGCCTCGCCACCTGCGGTCGACTACCGCCGGGAGGTGTTCGCCCGGGAGAGCGGGCTGCGAGCGGCCGAGCTGGTCGCGGCCGGCGGCCCGCTCCCCAGGGACGTCCTGACGAAGGAGGCCTTCGAGAACGCGATCTCGGTCGTGATGGCCCTGGCCGGCTCGACGAACGCCGTCCTTCATCTGCTGGCGATCGCGCGCGAGGCCGGGGTCGACCTCCAGCTCGACGACTTCGACCGGATCTCCCGCCTGACGCCGCACCTCGTCGACGTGCGTCCGGCCGGCCGCTTCGTGATGAGCGACCTCGATCGCGTCGGCGGCGTCCAGGTGGTGATGAAGGAGCTGCTCGACACTGGGCTCCTCCACGGCGACTGCCTCACGGTGACCGGCAAGACGGTGGCGGAGAATCTCGCCGAGCTCGCGCCGCCGGCCCCCGACGGCGAGATCGTCCACGCGGCCGGCTCGCCGATCCACCCGACCGGCGGGACGGCGATCCTCCGAGGCAACGTCGCGCCGGACGGCGCGGTGGTGAAGATCGCCGGCGCCGAGAGCCTCGTCTTCGATGGCATCGCGCGCCCGTTCGACTCCGAGCAGGATGCGTTCGCCGCCGTGACGTCGGGCGACATCGTCGCAGGTGACGTGATCGTGATCCGGTACGAGGGCCCGAAGGGCTCGCCCGGGATGCCGGAGATGCTGGCGGTGACGGCGGCGGTGGCCGGCGCCGGCCTCGGGAAGGACGTCGCGCTGATCACCGACGGCAGGTTCTCCGGCGCGACGAAGGGCTACAGCGTCGGGCACATCGCCCCCGAGGCGTTCGTCGGCGGCCCGATCGCGCTCGTCCAGGCCGGCGACCGGATCCGGATCGACGCCGCCGCGCGTTCGCTCGAGCTGCTCGTCGACGACGAGACGCTCGCGACCCGCCGACAGGCGTGGGTCGCGCCGGAGCCTCGCTACACGACGGGCGCGCTGGCCAAGTACGCGAAGCTGGTCGGCCAGGCCGACCACGGCGCGATCACCGGATGATCGCCACGTGAACGCGACGGTCACGAGCCCCGCCGCGCTCCGCTGCCGGATCTGCGGCACCACGTATCCGGTCGAGCCGCGCTCGATCTGCGACGAGTGCTTCGGACCGCTCGAGCCGTCGTACGACCTCGACGCGGTCGACGGCACCGACTTCCGGAAGCAGGTGGAGGCCGGGCCGGCCAGCCTATGGCGGTACGAGGCGCTGCTCCCCGGCGGACCGGGGATCGAACGGGTGGACCTCGGCGCCGGCTTCACGCCGCTCCGGCGCGCCGATCGGCTCGCGGCCGCAGTGGGGCTGAGGGATCTCTGGATCAAAGACGACTCGGTCAACCCGTCGTACAGCTTCAAGGACCGCGTGGTGTCGGTGGCCACCACGATGGCGCGCGCGTTCGGGTTCGAGGCCCTGTCCTGCGCCTCGACCGGCAACCTCGGGAACGCCGCAGCGGCGCACGCCGCCCACGTCGGGATGCCGTGCTACGTGTTCGTCCCGGAGGATCTCGAGCGCGCGAAGATCCTCGCGACCGAAGCGTACGGGGCGAAGGTGGTCGCCGTGCGGGGTAACTACGACGACGTGAACCGGCTGTGCGCCGAGGTCGCCGAGGCCCTCCCGTGGGCGTTCGTGAACGTGAACATGCGGCCTTACTACGCGGAAGGGTCGAAGTCGCTGGGCTTCGAGACGGCGGAGCAGCTGGGCTGGCGGCTGCCGGACCACGTGGTCGTCCCGATCGCCTCCGGCGCGCTCCTCACGAAGATCCACCGCGCGTTCCAGGAGCTGATCGCGGTGGGTGCCGTCGCGGAACGCCCCTACCGCGTGTCCGGCGCCCAGCCCGAGGGGTGCCGGCCGGTCGCGCAGGCGTTCCGTGACGGCGCCGACGAGGTGACGCCGGTGAAGCCGGACACGATCGCCCGCTCGCTGGCGATCGGCTCCCCGGCCGATGGGGCCTTCGCCCTGGAGGTGGCCCGGGAGACCGGCGGCGCGATCGAGTGGTGCACCGAGGTCGAGATCCTCGAAGGCGTGCAGCTGCTCGCCGCCACGGAGGGCGTGTTCACCGAGACGGCGGGCGGGGTGACGATCGCGAACCTGAAGCGCCTGGTCGAGCAGGACGTGATCCGGCCCGACGAAGAGGTCGTGGCGTACGTGACCGGCAACGGCTTCAAGACCGTCGAGTCCTTCGACGGCGTCCTCGAGCCCACGTATCGCGTGGGCCCGGACCTGGACGAGTTCCTGGCCGCGATCGGCGCCTGAGCACCGCCGCTTGCGCTGGCTCGCGGGAGCGCCCAGACTCCTTGGGCCGTGCCCGCGCGAAGGCTTCGTCGGGGAGGAACCGCTGGAGAAGGCCGAGTTCGAGGCCGAGGCCGACCGTCTGTTGGGTCTGGCCCGCGATGCCGGCGTGACCCTCCGGCTCCTGGGCGCGGTCGCGTTCGCTCGGCGATGCCCGAACCACGCCTATCTGCGGGAGCGGCTCGGGCGGCATTACACGGACATCGACTTCGCGGCGTACGGGCGCGAGGCGGATCGGGTCCGCGAGATGTTGGCCGGCGCCGGCTACGTGGACGATCCGCACGTCTACGTCGGATCCGAGGGCACCCGCCTCGTCGCGGAGCATGCGGGGATCGGGATGCACATCGACGTGTTCTTCGACAAGCTCGAGTTCTGCCACACGGTGCCGTGGAAGGGGCGACTCGAGCTCGACGCCGAGACGATCCCGCTCGCCGAGCTGCTGCTGCAGAAGATGCAGATCGTCGAGATCAACGAGAAGGATCTGATCGACGCGATCACGCTGCTGCTCGAGTTCCCGCTCGGCGACACGGATCGGAACACGATCAATATCGCCCGGGTCGCCCAGCTCTGCGCGAAGGACTGGGGATGGTGGCGGACCCTCACGATGAACCTCGACAAGGTCCGGCAGATGGCCGAGCATTACGAGCAGCTCACGGACGAGGAGACGGCGCGGGTGCGCGACCAGGTTCGCGCGGCATTCGATCGGATCGACGCCGAGCCGAAGTCGATGTCCTGGAAGCTCCGCGCGAGGATCGGTGACCGGAAGAAGTGGTATCGGGACGTGGGTGAGCTGACGCCGATGACGGGGGAGGGCTAGGTGCCGCTCTTCTCGAGGAAGGGCAAGGGCGGCGCTACCCCGACGCGCCTGTTCTACGCGTGCGACATCCACGGCTCGGAGCCCACGTACCGCAAGTTCCTGAACGCCGCGAAGTTCTACGAGGTGGACGCGCTCGTCTTCGGCGGCGATCTGATGGGCAAGCTCCTGATCCCGATGGTCCGC
>DASQTT010000185.1:0-27091 GCA_035641735.1 Actinomycetota bacterium
TCGAGGAGCGGTCCTATGAGGTCGGCAGCTTCAACGAGGACTATCGGATGGTCGCCCGCGACGGGCGGGTCGTCTGGGTGCACGACGAGACGGTCCTGGTCCACGACGATGCCGGCGAGCCGCTCTTCTGGCAAGGCGTCCTCTACGACGTGACCGAGCAGAAGCGCGCCGAGCAGGAGCTCGCGCAGGCGCTCGAGCTCGAGCGTCGCGCCGTCGAGCGATTGCGTGAGGCCGACGACATGAAGAACACGTTCCTCACCGCCGTGTCCCACGACCTCCGCACGCCGCTGTCGGCGATCCTCGGCAGCGCGATCACGCTGGACAACGCCGACGAGCTCGGCATCTCCGCCGAGGATCGCCGACAGCTGACGCGGAGCCTCGCCCGGAAGGCGAAGCGGCTCACCGCGATGGTCACGGACCTGCTCGACATCGACCGGCTGACGCGCGGGCTCGTCCAGCCGCGGCGGGAGCACATGGACCTCGGCGCGCTCCTCGGCCGGACGGTCGCGGAATCCGACGTCCTCGAGGAACGGACGGTCCACGTGCAGGCCGAGCCGATCGACGCCTGGGTCGACGAATCGATGGTGGTCCGGATCGTCGAGAACCTCCTCGTCAACGCCACGAAGCACACGCCGCCCACGGCGACGATCTGGGTCGGGGCGCGCCGAGCCGACACCGGCGTGGTCATGGTGGTGGAAGACGACGGACCGGGGGTGGCGGAGGACGAGCGCGAACGGCTCTTCGAGCCCTTCGAACGCGGCGAGCGATCGGCGCCGTCGCCGGGGCTCGGCGTCGGACTCTCGCTGGTGGCGCGGTTCGCGGAAGCCCACGGGGGTCGGGCGTGGGTCGAGGACCGGCCCGGCGGCGGCGCGTCGTTCCGGGTGCTGTTCCCCGACCCGACGTCCCGGCTGGGCTAGGAGCTCCCCGGCACGGACGAGGCGCGCTGCCCGGCCGCCGGGTGCTCGAACGCGAGATCCGCCTGATGAGCGGGGAGACCGGGGCGGCGCATCGGACCCAGCACGATCAGTCCCGCGATGAGCGTCGTGACCCCGCCGACATAGTAGGCGGCGCGAGGCCCGAGCAGCTCCACGATCGGCCCGCCGGCGGTGAGCGAGATCGCCAGGGCGATCAGCGTCGCGGCCTCCAGTGCTCCGACGACCCGGCTGCGCACCTCGTCGGGCGTTCGGCGCTGCAGGATGCCCTGCTCGGCCACCGTGGCGAGCCCCTCGCAGACGCCCTCGGCGACCACCAGGGCGAGCGCGAGGGCCCAGAACGGCGACCACCCGATCGCGAACATCACGACCCCTCCCGCGAGGAACGACGCGAGGAGCGTCGGTGGCTCACGGCGGGCGGTCAGCCAGCGGCCCGCGAGCACCGCCCCGATCGCGGCGCCACCGCCCCAGAGCGCGTTCAGCAGCCCGTAACCGAACGCCCCCTGGTTGAACGTGTCCGCGTAGGGGATCTCTGCGACGAGGATCAAACCGGCGCCCAGGATCAGGACCGACCAGCCCACGATGAGCGCTCGGAGGACCCGGTCCGCGAACGCGTAGCGGAACCCCGCACGGATCCCGACGTGTTCGGACGCCGTCGGGCGCTCGTCGTTGAACCGTCCCTTCGTCCGTCCCACGAGCCAGGCCGAGACGAGGAACGACACGGCGTTGATGCCGAAGACGAAGGCGCCCGCCACGTACAGCCGCTCGACGGGAGGATGCTCCCCCGGCGCGAACGCGGCCGCGATCGCCGTGCCCAGCAACGGGCCGACGAAGTTCCCGAGGTTCCGCCCGATCGTCACCTGGCCGTTCGCCCACGACAGGTCGTCGTCGTCGACGAGGTTCGGGACCGCCGCCGCGGAGACCGCCCACACCGGTGACTCGAGGATCGCCGTGATGCTCGCGATCGTGACCATCTGCCACGGCGTCCTCGCGAACGCGAGCGCCACGAAGCCGGCCGCGGCGAGGAGGTCGGACACCACCAGGACCCGGCGACGGTCGAACCGGTCCCCGAACCAGCTCGCCACGGGCTGGACGAGCCCCTGAACGCCCATCGTCAGCAGCAGCGTGAGCGAGACCCACGCCGCCGAGTTGTCGGTCAGCCGATAGACGATGTACGCGAGCGCCGCGAAGGCCGCCTGGCTACCCGTGAGCGATATCGCGCGAGCAAGGGCGACGCGTCGAACCGCCGTGCGTCCGGAGCCCTCGGTCATCGAGGGCAAGAATCACACAGCGGCGGGCTGTCCGACAGTCGGTTGGGTCACACCGTTTCCGACCCCGGTCGGCCGACCCGCGTCCGACTTCAGGCGGAGGAGCGGCAGCAGGACGAGCGTCGCGCCGAGGGCGAAGAACCCGGCGATCAGGTAGACCGTCTGCGGCGCCACCAGCCGCAGGACCGGCCCGGCGGCGAGGTACGACCCGGCCAGCCCGAGCGACAGGACCGCCTCGAGCGCCGCCATCGTCCGGCTCCGCACCGCGTCCGGCGTCCGCCGCTGGATCAGTCCGTTCTCGGCCACGATCGTGAGCCCGTCGCAGATCCCCATGACGAGGAGCGACGCGAGCACGAGCGGGAACAAGGGAAGGAGCCCGACGCCGAACGCGGCCAGGCTCACGCCGGCGGCCCCCGCCACCATGTACCTGGGCTCGGTCCGAGCGGTCATCCATCGGCCCGCCCCGGTTCCGAGCACCGAACCGGTGCCCCAGCAGGCGATCAGCAACCCGAACCCGAGACCGCCGGCCTCGAAGGAGTCGGCGAGCGGGGCGTCCGCGACCATCCCCATGCCCATCCCGAGGACGAACACGAGCCACGCCAACGCCATCCGTCGGAGCACCCGGTCGCGGGAGAGGAACGCCACGCCGGCCATCAGTCCGCCGTGCAGGTCTCGGTCCTCCTGGGTTCGCTCCTCCTGGAAGCGCCCCTTCACCGTGAGCGTGACGAGCAGCGAGATCATGAACGTCACCGCGTTCAGCCCGAAGACGAGGGCCCCGGCCGCGTAGAGCTGCCCGTCGGTCGGGTCGGAGCCGGGCGCCAGCCAGGCGATCGCCAAGCCGCCGAGCACCGGCCCGACGGCGATGCCGGCGTGGGAGCCCATCGAGACGAGGCTGTTCGCCCACGATAGGTCCTCCGGTCGCTCGACGAGCGAGGGGATCGCGGCCCTCGACGCCATGAAGAACGGGAGCTCGGCGACGGCCGAGCCGAACGCCAGCGCGATCAGGACCTCAGGAGAGCGGGCGAACACCATCGCCGCGAAGAACAGCGCGGCTGCGGCCTCCGACCAGATCATCACGCGCCGCCGGTCGAACCGGTCGCCGAGGGCGCCCGCGAACGGCCCCAGGAGCCCGATGACCCCGAAAGTCAGGAGCAAGGACATCGCCTGCATGAACGGAGAACCGGTCCGCTCCCAGACCGTGAAGTTCAGTGCCGCATACGCCGCGCCTCCACCGGCGATCGAGATCAGCCGGCCGAGCGCGAGTCGACGGACGTTGGATCGGGGCGAGCGGTTCATGAAGCGGTCTCCTTGCGGTGCGATGGATCGACGACGTAGGTCCTACGGGGCGTGACGCGGGTGGCGCGTCAGACGTCCCCGAGGGTTCGTGTATCCGTCGTGATCCGCTCCATGACCGCTGCAGCGTAGCACGGGGCCGGAACCGCGAGAAGGACCATCGGTCACGATGAGTCAGAGGTTGACGGCGCGGATCGTGTGCGCGTCGATCGCATCGGCGATCGACGCGAGCACCTCCGAGGGGACCGGCGAGTCCACGGTCAGACCCATCAGCGCGTCGCCGCCGGCGGCCTTGCGGCCGACCTCCATCGTGGCGATGTTGATCCGGTGCTCGCCGAGGATCGTCCCCACGCGGCCGATGATCCCCGGCCGGTCCTCGTAGACGAAGAAGATCATGTGCCGCGCGGGCTCGATCTCGACCTCGAAGTCCCAGACCTGGATCACGCGCTCCGCGTTCTTCTTGCCGAGGAGCGTGCCGGCGACGACGAGCGCCGGCTCGGATTCGGTCTCGGCCCGCACCGAGATCTGGCTCACGTAGTCCTGCGAGACCGTCGACCGCATCTCGCTGACGGTCAGCCCCCGGTCGCGGGCGAGGATCGGCGCGTTCACGAACGACACCGGCTCGTTCACGGACCGCCCGAGGATCCCTTTCAGGATCGCGAGCGTGAGCACCCTGGTTTCGTGCTCCGCGATCCGGCCAAGGTACGACGCGACGATCGATCGGACGCCGCCCTCGGCGAGACCGGCGCCGAGCGCGCCGAGGCGTTCGGCCAGCCCCACGAACGGGCGGACCGCCTCGCTCACCTCGGCGCCGGCCGAGACGTTCACGGCGTAGGGAACGAACTGCCCTTCGAGCGCGAGCCGAACCATCTCCGCTACCGCGATCCCGGCCTTGTCCTGCGCCTCCACCGTCGAGGCCCCGAGGTGAGGGGTGACGACCACCTGCTCGAACCCGAACAGGGGCGAGTCGGTCGCGGGCTCGGTCGCGAAGACGTCGAGCGCGGCCCCGGCGATCCGGCCGTCCTCGATCGCCTTGGCGAGCGCCTCCTCGTCGACGATCCCGCCGCGCGAGGTGTTCACGAGGCGCGCGCCCGGCTTCAGCATCGCGAGCTGGTGCTCGCCGATCAGCCCCCGGGTCTCGGACGACCCCGGAAGGTGGATCGAGACGAAGTCTGCCTGCACCAGCAGGGACTCGAGCGTCGGCGTCACGCCGACGCCGAGCTCCTTGGCCCGTTCCGACGACACGTACGGGTCGAACGCGATCACGCGCAGCCCGAAGGCGAGCGCCCGCTGTGCGACGAGCGTCCCCACCCGTCCGAGCCCGACGAGCCCGAGCGTCTTGCCGGCGAGCTCCACGCCCTCCCAGCGGCCGCGGTCCCAGCGCCCCGCGTGGAGCTCGCCGTGCGCCTGCGGGATGTTGCGCGCCTGCGCGAGCAGCAACGCCATCGTGTGCTCGGCGGCGCTGATCGTGTTCGACTGCGGCGCATTCACCACCATCACGCCGCGGCGTGTCGCGGCCTCCACGTCCACGTTGTCGACGCCGATCCCGGCGCGCGCGACGACCCTCAGCCGCGGCGCGGCGTCCAGCACATCCGACGTGACCCTCGTGGCGCTCCGGATCACCAGCGCGTCGTAGGGCGCGATCTCGGAGACGAGGTCCCCGTGCGCGAGGTCGTCGCGCACGTCGACCTCGAAATGACGACGGAGCAGCTCGAGGCCCGCCTCCGACAGCTTCTCGGTGACGAGGACCCTCACGACGAGGCCGAGGCCTCCTGGAAGACGCCCTCGGCCGCGGCGACGGCGGCCCCCCGCTTCACGGGATGGCCGAGCCGCTCGAGCGTCATCTCGAGCGCCGCCAGGCCACGGACGATGTCGAGCTCGCTGAAGTACCCGAAGTGCCCGATCCGGAAGACCTTACCCTTCAGCGGTCCCTGCCCCGGCGCGATCACGCAGCCGAAGTCCGAGCGCATCCGGTCGCTGATCGTGTCGGCGTCGATGCCCTCAGGCGCGCGGATCGCCGTGACGGTCCAGTTCCGATCCAGCCCTTCGCCGAACAGGTCGAGCCCCAACGCCTTGACGCCCTCCTTGACGGCGCGCGAGAGGTGCTCGTGGCGACGAAGCGCCGCGTCGACGCCGTCCGAGAAGTACAGCTCCAGCGCCGCGTGCAGTCCCTGCATCACGCTGATCGCCGGCGTCCAGGGGTTCTCGGGATTCGGCAGCTCCGCGTAGCGACGGTAGATCGACCAATCGAAGTAGTAGCGCGCCGAGGTGGCCTCGGCATGCGCCGACCACGCTCGCTCCCCGATCGCGACGAACGCGATACCCGGGCTCGCCGACAGCGCCTTCTGCGACCCGCCGATCGCGACGTCGATCCCCCAGGCGTCGAACTCGAACGGCACGGCGCCGAGGCTGCTCACGACATCGACCACGACCATCGCCCCGGCGTCGTTCGCGACCCGCGCGAGCTCTTCGACCGGCTGGATCACCCCCGTGGAGGTCTCCGAATGGGTCAGGAGGACGGCCTTCGCCGGCCGCTCGGCGAGCGCCGTCGCCAGGAGCCTGGGGTCGACCCGCGATCCCCACTCCTGGTCCACGGTCCTGACCTCGAGGCCGTGGGCGGTCGCGAGGTCCCGCCAGCGCTCGGCGAAGAATCCGGCGAGCGGCACGACCACCTCGTCGCCGGGAGAAAGGACGTTCTGGATCGCGGACTCGAGCCCCCCGGTCCCCGACGAGGTCATCAGGAGCACGTCGGCATCGTCGGTCCGGTAGAGCTCTTTCAACCGCGACGTGACGTCCCGCATCAACGCGCCGAAGCCCGGGCCGCGGTGATAGACGAGCGGGCTCCCTTGCGCGAGCAGGACCTCCGGCGGGATCGGCGTCGGGCCGGGAGCCAGGATGATCTCGGGCCTGTCCATGTGGCGTCTCCGGTCGTGCGGGGAGCGGCGGTCGCCGGCAGCCTAACAGTGGCCTTCGCCCGGACGGACGCCGGGGGGGCAGCATCGTGCAAGGGGCTTCCGCCCGGATGACCTGCGGCATCCGTATCATCGAGCGTCACGGGGCCCTCACGGGCCCCGAGGTGCGTATGGCGACCCTCCGGTTCCTCTTGAAGCGTTTCTTCGCCCAGCGGCTGCTGGGTCTCGCCGTCGTCACCACGCTCGCGTTCTCCGTGGGGGTGCTCGTCGCCGGTCCGATCTACGCCGACGCGGCCCGCGAGGCGATCCTCAGCTCGGAGGTGACCGGCGCGGCCGTGACCGTGAAGAACGCGAGGCTGCAGACTTTCGGCGATGCCACGTTCGACTGGCCGGCGGCCGACCGAGCGGTCACCGAGGCGGTGTCGGACCTTCCCGTCGGCACGCTCGTCCGGCAGGGTCTCGCGACCGTACGTCTGGGGACGCTCGGCGGCCCCTCGGTGCCGGTGGTGTTCCGCGACGGGGCGGAGAGCCATCTCCAGATCCGCGGGGACGCGCCCGACGGAGGCGGCATCCTCCTCTCCGCCGGGACCGCGCGCACGCTCGGGCTGCGTCCCGGTGACCGGGTCGCGATCATCGGCCCCACGGACGTCGAGCGGGAGCTCGTCGTCACCGGTACGTACGCGCCGCCGAACCGCGACGATCCCTTCTGGTTCGGCTCGCAGAACCCGTTCCCGGACCCGGATTCGACGCAGCCCCAGCCGGTGATCGTCGCGCGCGAGACGCTCCTCGGCGCGACGGCCGAGCTCGGGCTCACGACGCAGTTCGCGTGGGACGCCTACCTGGAGCTTCGGGGCCTCCCGTTCGACCGAGCGGAAGACGTGCCGGGGCGCCTGCAGGCGATCTTCGATCGCCTGCAGGCCCAGTCGTCGTTGGGGGACATCACCCTGATCTCGGGCCTCGGGACCCTGATGGACCTCGTCCGACAACGCGTCGCGGACCTCGCCGTGCCGATCCTCCTCGTCGTGTTCCAGATCGGCGCCGTGACCCTCGCGGTGCTCGCCGGCGTGGGCTCGCTCGCCCTCACGCGACAGGGTTTCGAGCTCGCGGTCCTCCACAGCCGTGGGTTCCGACGCGGCGTGCTCCTTGCCGCCCAGGCCGCCCAGGCGGTGTTCGCCGGCATCGTCGCCTTCCCGCTCGGGCTCCTGATCGGGATGGGCCTCGCTGCCCTCGCGAGTACCGCGAACGGCCCCGACCTTCCCGGCGTGGTCTTCCCGATCGCGCTGAACCGGGCGGGCCAGGTCCTGGGACTGATCGCGGCGGCCGCGGGCGCCCTGATCCTGTTGCTGCTCTCGATCCCGTACGTGTCGCGGACCGTCCTCGAGGAGCGGAGAGCGGCGTCGCGCGAAGACCGGCCCGTGCTGGCACGCGTCCCGGTGGAGCTCTTCGTGCTCCCGCTGGGGATCTTCGCGTTCCTCCAGCTGCGGTCCGGCGCCGAGCCGGCGGCCGGGTCGGGGGAGATCGATCCGCTGATCCTGCTGGCCCCGACGCTGCTCCTGTTCGGGGCGTCGTTCCTCGCACTCCGGTTGCTCCTGCTCGTGTTCCGGGTCCTCGACGGAAGGATCGGGCGCTCTCGACGCCTGTCGCGGTACCTCGCGGGTCGACGGGTCGGCCGGTCGCCGGGCACCGGCTTCGCCGCGGCCCTCTTGCTGCTGCTGTCGATGGGGCTCCTCGTGGTCTCCACCTCCTACCGCGCGATCGTGCTGCGCAGCCACGAGGACGCCGCACACGCACAGGTCGGCGCGGACTGGCGGATCGCGCTGACGGCTCCGCCGGATGCCCTGGAAGCGATCCGCCACATGCCGCCCCGGACCACGCCCGTCGTGCGGACCGAACCCCGATTCGAGACGGGCACCTTCTCCCGGCCACCGACGGCCCTGGGCATCGATCCGGGCACCTACGGGTCGGCCGGCTGGTGGCGGGAGGACTACTCCCGGACCCCGCTCGAGGACATCCTGACGTCGCTGCGGGCTCCCCCGTTCGGCCTCGAGCTCGAACCCGGCGCCCGGACGCTCTCGATCGAGATGGAGGCAGATCCGGATGCGTCGGGGTTGCGGATCACCGCGACCGTGCTGGATGCGGATGGCCGCGTCCACACCCCGGCGTCGCAGCCGATCGTGACCGGAACCTCGACCTACGACCTCCCCGTGGAGGGGGCTACCCGGCTGCTCTCGATCACGATCCACCGGACCTCGCTCGAGTCCGCGTCGAGCGCCACGTTCGACGTGGGCTCGGTCTCGATCGACGGCGGATCGGTCGCGCTCGAAGGCTGGGAGCCGCTGACGTGGCGCGGCAGCTCGGGATCCGTCGAGCTCGAGGGAGCCGGCATCCGCTACGAGATGGAAGCCGGAGCGTCGGAGGTGGTCGGCGGGATCCTCCCCGGCTCCGACCCGCTGCCGGCGGTCGTGTCGCCCGCGGTGGCGTCGGGCGACGGGCCCAACTTCGTGGTGACGCTCGGGGGGCAGCAGATGGAGCTCGATCCGGTGGCGCAGGCGATCCAGTTCCCCTCGGTGATCCCGAACGGGCCGGTCGTCGTGGTGTCGGCGCCGGCGCTCCTGGAGCGAGCCGCGGCGGTTCCCGAACCGGGGCTCGTCGTGAACGAGGTGTGGGCCGAGGGCGAGCAGAGCCCGTTGCCGGCGCTCCGTCGCGCCGGCTTCTTCCCCGGTGGCGTCCAGCGCACCGGGCCGATCGAGGGGTTCCTCGCGCAGCTGCCACAGAGCCTCGCACTCGGCCTCAACTTCGTGTCCGCGGCCGGCGGCGCCGGGCTCGTGATCGTGGGCGTGGCGGCGGCGCTGTACTTCGCACAGCGCCGCCGCGACTACGAATTCGCTGCGCTCCGGGCGATGGGCACGGCGCCTCGGCAGATCGTCTGGGCGCTCGCCCTCGAACAGCTGCTCCTGCTCGGCTTCGCCGTCGCCGCAGGGCTCGGCCTCGGCTACGCGCTGCTGCGCTTGGTGATGCCGCACGTCGGCCCGAGCATCTCGGTGGCGTTCCCGCCACCGGTCTTCCTGATGGACTGGGTCTCACTCGCCGTCGCGATCGCCGCGATCGCGGCGGCGACGGCGTTGGCGCTCGCGCTGTCGGCTCGGTCGCTGCTTCGCGCCTCCGTCACGGGCGTGCTGCGAGGCGAGGCCGAATGATGGAGAACCTCGTCAGTCCCGAGCGGTACCGGCCCCAAGGCTCGGACGCGCTGATCCGGCTCCGCCACGCGTACAAGGTCTACCGCGTGGGGGACGTCGGGGTCGTCGCCCTCGCCGGTGTCGACCTCGACGTCGCGCCTGCGGAGTTCCTGGCGGTCGTCGGGCCGAGCGGCGCGGGGAAGTCGACGATCCTGAACCTGATCGGCGGCCTCGACCGCACCTCCGCCGGGGTGGTCGAGGTCGATGGGCGAGACCTCGGGTTGCTGTCGCGCGACGAGCTCACCGAGTACCGCGCCGAGCGGGTGGGCTTCGTCTGGCAGGGAACGGCGCGCAACCTCGTGCCGTACCTGACGGTGCGCGACAACATCCGCCTTCCGGCGACGATCCGGCGGACCCGCGTGGCCAAGCGGCACGACGTGGACGGGCTCCTCGAGCTCGTCGGCCTCACGGACCGAGCCGGGCACACGCCCGGCATGCTCTCCGGCGGTGAGCAGCAGCGGGTGGCGATCGCCGCGGCGCTCTCGAACACGCCGGCGATCCTGCTGGCCGACGAGCCGACGGCCGAGCTCGACTCGGAGTCGGCCGAGCGCGTCCTGGACGCGTTCCGCGTCGTGAACCACGAGTTCCACGTCACGATCGTCATGGTCACCCACGATCTCGTGGCCGCCCGACGAGCGGACCGCCGGGTTCGCGTGCGCGACGGGCGGTTGGTGCGGGAAGGGATCCCGGTGGCGCCGGTGTCCGTGGACGGCCGCCTCAAGCTCCCCGAGGAGGCCGTGGAAACGCTCGGGGACGCCGAGCTGGAGGTCGAGGTCGCCTCGGACGAGATCCGGCTCCGGCCGCGCGGCGATACGGGCCATGGCTGATCTCCTCGTCGAGGCCCGGGGGGTCGTCCGTCGGTACCCCGGCGCTCAGGGCGTCGTGGCGGTCCGCGGGGCATCGGTGGCCGTCCGGCCACGAGACTTCGTCGCGCTGATGGGTCCGAGCGGATCGGGCAAGACCACGTTCCTCGGCGTCCTCGCCGGACTCGATCCTCCGGACGAAGGGGAGGTCCGGTGGAAGGGCCGGCCGATGACGGATCTGTCCGCCGACGAGCGACGCGTCCTCCGGCGGCGAGGGATCGGCGTCGTCTTCCAGAGCTTCGGCCTGTTGCCGGCCCTGTCCGCGGTCGAGAACGCCGAGCTGCCGCTGCGCGTGAACGGGACCGACCTCGCCGAGGCTCGCGATCGCGCGGAGTCCTGGCTCCGGCGGCTGGGACTCGAGGCCCGGATGCACAACCGGACCTTCGAGCTGTCCGCCGGCCAGCAGCAGCGTGTCGCCGTCGCGCGGGCGCTGATCCACGAGCCCGAGGTCGTCCTGGCCGACGAGCCGATCGCCGAGGTCGACACCGAGAACGCCGACCTGATCCTCGAAGCGCTCTGGGACGTGATCCGACGCGACGGAGCCGTCGTCGCCGCGACGCACAACCCCGAGGCGCTCCGCTACGCGAACCGCGTCGTGCTCTTCCGCGACGGGCTGGTGGAGCGAGAGGGAACACCCCGGGAGGTCGCCGGGCACCTCACCACGGACTGAACGACGCAGCGACCGCGCATCACGCGTCGGGGACCGCGTCGGATCGAGCGACCACCAGGACGAGGATCGCCAGCACGAGCGAGACCGGGGCCCAGAGGAAACGCTCCCACGGGCTGCGCGAGGCGGCGTTCAGGAACGCCCCGACGAGGGAGAGCCCGAAGACGAACCACGTCCCCCATCGCACGAACGCCCCTGCAAGGGGCGAGACGTCGGATCCACTTCGCTCGAGCACGACGACGGCGGCGAGCAGCCAGAGCACGACCGCGAACCCGCTGGCGATCCGGTAGCCGGTCGCGAGGGTGGTGCTGCCTCCGCCCCAGGCGGCCACGCCGAGCGGCGCGCCTGCGGAGAGCGCGGCCTGGAAGCCGGCGATGCCGACGCACACGATCGCGGCGGCAACGGCGGCGATCCCGGCCGTCGCGTCAGAAGCGGAAGGCATGGCCGACGTCCTCGCCGGCCGGGGCGAAGATGGCGGCGTCGACGTCGACGGGTGGCCGCCGACGGAAGACGTGGCGGCGCTTCTTCGCTCCGTTCCGGGCCACGGACCGCGCAACCACGTCCCTCCTGGCGTGCCGGATCCGTTCGTGCAGGTCGAGGTCGCACACCGGGTGCGTGACGACGGGAGAGCCGAACATCTACGGGTCCTCCCCCGGCGCGAGTGTGCGGAGATCGACGTCGGGATCGGCGAGCGCGCTCGGATCGGGCGCGGCCCCGGCACGGATCAAGTCGAAGGAACGCCGCACGTCGCGCTTCCGGTCGAGGGACACCGCCGATCGCACCACGCCCTCATCATCCAACAGGAACGCGCAGAAGGAGCGCGCTTCCCGCGAACCGCGGACCACCATGCGCTCCCACGTCGGCGCGAATCCGGCCATCTCGATCCTCGAGTCGTACTGGTCGGACCAGAACCAGTGGGGATCGTCGAAGACGTCGGCCGAGCCCAGGATGGCCTTCCCAACGTGCTCGCCCATCTTGATCGCGTTGTCGTAGTGCTCGACGCGGATCGGACCGAACCGCGGATGATCGTGCCTCGCCACGTCGCCGATCGCGAAGACACCCGGCACCGACGTCTCGAGCGTCGGCCCGGCCGGGATGCCTCCGCCCTGGTCCAATCCGGTGCCTGCCATGATCTCGACCGCCGGCTCCGTCCCGACCCCGATCACCGCCACGTCGGCGTCCAACTCCCTCCCGCTGCTCGTGACGACCCGCTCCAGACGGCCGTCGCCCTCGAACCGGTCGACCGAGTCGTTGAAATGCATCGTCACCCCGTGGTCGCGATGGATCGCCTCGACCACGCGCCCGATCTCCGGTCCGAGGATCCGATACAGCGTCGTCTCGAAGATCTCCACGACCGTGACGTCGCATCCCACCGTCCGGAGCGAGGCCGCCACCTCCGCGCCGATGAACCCCATGCCCACGCACACCACGCGGGCGCCCGACGTGGCGGCCTCGCGGATCGCGACCGCGTCCGCCGCGTATCGCAGGTCGAACACGCCGGGAAGCCCCGCGCCGGAGACGTCGAGGTTGCGGTTGCGGACGCCCGTGGCCACGACCAGCCGATCGAAGCCGATCCGCTCGCCGCCGGCCACCACGACCTCGTGCTCATGGACGTCCACCTGTGTCACACGCGTGTCGAACCGAACGTCGACGCCGTGCGCGGCATACCAGGCGGATGGGCGCACGAACGCGTCCTCGAGCGTCTGCTCTCCTCGAAGGAGCTCCTTCGACAGGGGTGGGCGCTCGTAGGGAGGGTCCTCCTCGACGCCGATCAGCGTGATGCCACCCTCGAATCCCTCGTCCCGAAGGACCGTGACGGTCGTCGCGGCCGCGAGCCCACCCCCCACGACGACGACGGAGCCCGGAAGGTCGTCAGGCACCGATCTGGATCTGCCCCTCCACCTCGCGGACCTCGTACGTCTCGAGCGGCTCGGTCGCGGGCGGGTTGTGCACCTCACCGGTCCTGACGTCGAACATGCTGCCGTGGCATTCGCATTCGATGTCGAAGCCGTCCAGCTCGCCGCCGGAGGAGAGGTTGCACTGGCGGTGCGTGCAGATGTCGCTGAACCCGTAGAGGGACCCCTGCACCCGCGCGACCGCGATCTCGGCGCCGCTCACGTCGAAGGCCTTCACCTCACCCTCCGGCACCTCGCTCACGTCGCCCACCGTCACGAACTCCGCCATCTCGCGACCTCCTCCTCCCCGCCGGACGCGGGACATCCGGCCAGCCTACGTGAGGTCCGTCGACGTCCCGACGGGCTCGCGGCCCGATCGGAAGAACCGGAAGGCCCAGGCGCCCGCGAGACCCAGGTAGAAGCCCGCGATGATCAGGATCCCCGCCCGGAAGTCGATCGGGAGCAGGGCCGGGCCGAAGGCCCCCGCCACCCAGGAGAGCTGGAACACCACCTCGTAGCGCACGAACACCCGGCCGAGCGCCCCCTCGGGCGCGTGGTATTGCATCAGGCTCTGGAAGGCGAGGCGCCCGAGCTCGGTCGCCGCGGCCGCCGTCAGCCCGAAGATCGCCAGGATCGGCAGCGAGAAGGCCGTGAACGCGAGGAACGCTCCGAGGCTCGCGACGACCGTGCACCCGACCACGATGAACTCCTCGCGCAGGTTCTCGGGGAGCCTCGGCGCGAAGACGTCGGCGAGGAAGCTCCCCACGCCGGCCGCGATCGCCATCGCGGCGAACCACGAGGTCGGGAATCCCTCGCGCCGGACCGCGAACGCCGTGAGGAACAGGACGAACGCCGTCGCCGCGCGCATCCCCACCGCGCCGATCGCCGGTCCCGTGAGCGCCTCGATCCGGCCCCGCCGCCCGATCGGCTTCGGTTCGGTCCGGAGTCGCGGGTGCGGCAGGCGGACCGTCACCAGCGCGCAGATCGAGTAGACGATGCCGGCGAGCACCATCGCCACACCGGCTCCCCACAGCTGGGTCGCGAGGATCCCGAGCGGCGCCGCGGTGAGGGCGCCGGCGACCGCGACCCGGCCCAGCCGCGCGTTCGCGCGCATCAGACCCTCGCCGGGCCCCGCGTAGGCCATCGTCAGCCCGTTCTTCGTGATGAGGTGCACGCGGGAGGCGACGAGGATCGCCAGCGCCGCGGGATAGAGGGCCGCCGTGTCGAGCCCGCCCGCGACGGAGAACGCGATCGTCGCCCGCACCACCGCGGCGAGGAACGAGATCAGCCGACGCGGTCCCGCTCGATCAAGCGGCACGACGAGCAGGGGCCCGGCAACGGCGAGCGGCAACATCGTCAGCGCGAGGTACGCGACGACCCGGATCTTCGCCTCCCCGACCGGAAGCGAGAAGAACACGGAGTCCGCGAGCGAGATCGCCAGCAGCGAGTCGCCGGCCGCGCTGGTGAGGTGGCACAGCGCGTAGCGGTCGAGCGGATTCGTGGCGTGCCACATCCGGCGGACCGGATGGGTCGCTCCCCCGACGGCCGCCGCGACCGCGTAAAGCGCCAGCTGCCAGAAGGGGACGCGGTTCCGGCCCGGATCGGCCCTGTGCACGCGCCGGCTACCCCGACAGACGCCGGCGAAGGAGCTCCCGCGCCAGCGAGGGGTTCGCCGAGCCGCCGGAAGCCTTCATCACCTGTCCGACGAGGAAGGCGATCACGCTCTCGTTCCCGGCGCGGACCTTGTCCGCTGCGTCCCCGTGCTCCTCGATCACCTCGTCGATCACGGCGCCGAGCTCACCTTCGTCGGAGACCTGCTGCAGCCCGCGGCGCTCGACGATGTCCTCGATCGGATCGCCGGTCTCGAACGCCTCCTCGAGCGCGCGCTTCGCGCCGGCACCGCCGAGGATGCCGTCGCCGACCATGGCGACGAGGTCGGCGACGTGCCGGGCCCCGACCCTGCCCTCGCCGGCCTCGTTGACGAGGCCGGCGAGGTCCTGCGTGATCCAGTTCGCGGCCGCGGCCGGCTCGGCACCGAGCGCCACCGCCTCTTCGAACAGGGTCGTGGCCTTCCGGTCCGCGACCAGGACGCGCGCGACCTCGGGCTTCAGCGCGAGCTCGGCGACGTACCGCGTGAGTCGAGCCTGCGGCAGCTCCGGCAGGCTCGACCCGATCTCGCGCACCCAGGCGTCATCGGGCTCGAGCGCGGGGATGTCCGGCTCGGGGAAGTACCGGTAGTCGAACGCCTCTTCCTTCGAGCGCATCGTCTTCGTCGCCCCCGAGTCTTCGTCCCAGTGCCGGGTCTCCTGGATCAGCGGCTGGCCGGCCTCGAGCGCCGTGATCTGCCGCTCCACCTCGAACGACAGCGCACGCTCGAGCGACCGGACGGAGTTCATGTTCTTGATCTCGACCTTGACCCCGAGCTCGTCGGCACCCACGGGGCGCACGGAGACGTTCGCGTCGCAGCGCAGCGAGCCCTCCTCCATCCGGACGTCCGACACGTCGAGCGACGCCAGCAGCGCGCGGAGCTGCCGGAGGTAGGCGGCCCCCTCGGCCGGCGAGCGGAGGTCGGGCTCCGAGACGCATTCCACCAGCGGCACGCCCGCCCGGTTGTAGTCGACGAGCGCGTACTCCGCTTCGTGGATGCGCCCGGTCGCGGAGCCGTGGGTCGTCTTCCCCGTGTCCTCCTCCATGTGGACCCGGGTGATCCCGACGGCACTGGAGCCGCCGCCCGGCAGCTCCACGTCGAGACGTCCGCCCACGCACGCCGGCAGGTCGTACTGGCTGATCTGATAGTTCTTCGGCATGTCCGGATAGAAGTAATTCTTCCGGTGGAAGAGCGAGCGTGTCGCGATCTCGCTTCCCAGCGCGAGCCCGATCTTCACCAGCCGCGCGATCGCCTCCCGGTTGGGAACGGGGAGCGATCCCGGCAGACCGAGGCACACCGGGCAGGTCAGGGTGTTGGGCTCGGCGCCGAACTCGTTGCGGCAGCCGCAGAACATCTTCGTCTCCGTGTTGAGCTCGATGTGGCATTCGAGCCCGATCACGGTCTCCCAGTGCGCCATGTTCGGGCAGCCTAGCGGACGTCCCCGACGGCTCGGTTCGCCGCAGCGTCCTCAACACCCATGGTCGATATCCGGGCCCCCGACGAGGCCGTCGCGTCGCCCGCGAACCGTCAGGCGCGGGCGAGGAGCGGCGGGCGGAGGTCGAGGGCGAGGTCGCGCTCGAGCGCGTTCGAAGCGCGGAACAGGACGGGCTCGCGCAGCACCGGCGCCGTGAACTGCAGTCCCACCGGAAGACCCGCGCCGTCCAGGCCGCACGGCACGCTGATCGCCGGGACGCCGGCGAGGTTCGCCGGGATCGTGAAGATGTCGTTCAGGTACATCGCCATCGGGTCGTCGACCTTCTCGCCGATCCGGAAGGCCGTCGTCGGCGAGGTCGGCGACACGAGGACGTCGAAGCGCTCGAAGGCTCGCTCGTAGTCCCGGATGATCAGCGTCCGGACCTTCTGCGCCTGGCCGTAGTAGGCCTCGTAATAGCCGGCGGAGAGCGCGTACGTCCCGAGCATGATCCGCCGCTTCACCTCGGGCCCGAAGCCCTCGCCGCGGGTGCGGGCCATCATCTCGGCGGAGTCCGATCCGGCGTCCGCGCGGTAGCCGAAGCGCACGCCGTCGTAGCGCGCGAGGTTCGAGGATGCCTCCGACGGCGCGATCAGGTAGTACGCGGGCAGCGTGTGCCCCGCGTGCGGCAGCGAGGCCTCGCCCACGTCGGCCCCCATCGCCGACAGCCGGTCGACCGAGGTCTGCACGGCGTGTCGCACGCCCGGCTCGACGCCCTCGCCGAAGGCCTCTGCCACCACCCCGACGCGCAGCCCGTCCACGCCCTCCTCCAGCGCCCGCCGGTAGTCGGGGACGTCCGCGTCCAGGCTCGTCGCGTCGCGACGATCCTTCCCGGCCATCGCGCCGAGCAGCAGCGCCGCGTCCGGGACGCTCCGCGTGAGCGTCCCGACCGTGTCGAGCGACGACGCGAACGCGATCAACCCGTACCGCGAGATCAGGCCGTACGTCGGCTTCAGCCCGACGACGCCGCAGAGCGACGCCGGCTGCCGCACCGACCCCCCGGTGTCGGTGCCGAGCGCCCACACGACCTCGCCGGCGGCGACCGCGGCGGCGCTCCCCCCGCTGGAGCCGCCCGGCACCCGTTCGAGGTCCCAGGGGTTGCGCACCGGCCCGAACGCCGAGTTCTCGTTCGACGAGCCCATCGCGAACTCGTCGCAGTTCGTCTTGCCGAGCAGGGCGCTGCCGTGCCCCGACAGGCGCGCCCACGCGGTGCAGTCGTACGGGGGCACGTACGTCTCGAGGATCTTCGAACCGCACGTCGTGCGGATCCCCATCGTCGAGAGCACGTCCTTCAGCGCGAGCGGGATCCCGGCCACGGCATGCTGCGTCGCGCCGGTGCCGCGGTGGGCGTCGAGCTCCTCGGCTCGCTCGAGGGCCACCTCCGGCGTGCACGTCAGGAAGGCATGCACCTGATCGTCGACCGCCTCGACCCGCCGGAGCGACGACTCGACGACCTCGGTCGCGGTCACCTCGCTCGCGGTGATCTTCCGGGCGAGCTCCGATCCGGTGAGGTCGCAGAGCTCGACCGTCACGAGGTTTCCACGATCCGCACGACCTTGAAACGGCCGTCCTCCTGCTCCGGCGCGTTCGCGAGCGCCTCGGGCTGGGGAAGCGAAGGCTCGGGCACGTCGTCGCGGTAGACGTTCGCGCGCGGGATCGCGTAGGCGGTCGGCTCCACGTCCTCGGTCGCGACCTCCCCCACCGTCGCCGCGTGCTCGAGGATCACCGCGAGCTGCGTCCGCAGCTGCTCCTTCTCCTCCGCGGTGAGCGCAAGGCGCGCCAGCCGCGCGACGTGCTCGATGTCGATGTCCACGGCCATCGCCGGGAGTCTAGGCCCGGTGATCTAGGGAAGGTCGGGCGTGGGCTGCTGCCACAGGTCGGGGCGCGGGGGGGCGGGCGGGCTCGCCGCCACGCGCGCGGCCAGGCCCCGCTGCCGCTCGACCACCATCCGGACGATCCGGATCGCGAGGACCGCCGTGACGATCGAGACCGCGTCTCCGGCGATCGAGAAGCGGTCTCCGATCAGGAGGGGCTCGAGCGATGGGCTCTCGTCGGCGAACAGCCTGCCGGCGATCCCGTCGAGGATGTTGAACGTCAGGTATCCGGCCCACCACCATGCGAGCCGTGCCGGCGCCCGTGGCGTCCACGCGGGATCGCCGGTGCTCGCCTCGTGGAGCTCGCGGACCGACTGGAACGGCTTCCAGAGGTTGGCGATCGGGACGAACCACCACCCCACGGCCCATCCCGGCGTGAACCCGAGCCGCGGCACCCCCGCGGCGTGGAGGTTCGCCTGGCTCCGGTGCTGCCACATCAGCCACGCGACGACCGTCGCGAGGAACACCACGAGGACGACGAGCGCGACGTTGCCGGACCGATCCAGGGCAGCGTTCACCTCGCCGCCGGTCGCGGCACCCTCCTCGTAGCGCAGGATCGTGGCGTGCTCGAGCCAGGTCACGACCAGGTTGAGCGCGTCGGCGACGATCCCGGCGATCAGCAGGCCGACCGTCACGTTGGCGCGCCGCGAGGCCACGTCGACGTCGAAGCGTCGGCCGGCGCTCACGGCGTCACCCCGAACCGGGGTTCGACGCGGAGCGCCGCCGCCGCGGCGCTCACCGCGTTGCCGATCAGCCACACGTCGGTGATCGGGCCGATGCCGCCCGGGACCGGCGTGATCGCCTCGGCCTTCGGCGCAACGCTGTCGAAGTCGATGTCGCCCACGAAGCGCACCTTCCCGGTCTCCGGGTCCTGCACGGGATCGATCCCTACGTCCACCGCGACCACGCCCTCCCGCACCATGTCGCCGGTCACGAGGCCGGCGACGCCGGCGGCGACGATCAGCACGTCCGCCCGGCGAGTGAACGCCGGCAGATCCCGCGTCCTCGAATGGCAGGTGATGACCGTCGCGTGCCGCTGGAGGGCGAGCGAGGCCGCCGGCTTCCCGACCGAGTCGGACCGCCCGACGACCACGACCGTCGTTCCCGGGAAGAACGACGCCGGCTCGCGGCCGGTCGAGCGGAGGTAGGACTCGAGCACGTAGAAGCACGATGCCGGCGTGGAGGGCACGAACCGGGGCCGGCCCTGCGCGAGGAGCCCGAAGTTCTCGGGATGGACCGCCTCGACGTCCTTGTAGGGGTCGAGGGCACGGTAGACGAGCGGCTCGGGGATCCCTTCCGGCAACGGCCGAAGCACGAGGATCCCCGTCACGCGTGGATCGGCGTTGAGCTTGCCCACCACGGCGAGGACGTCCGCCAATTGGGCATCGTCGGGGAGATGCTCGTTCGCGTACTCGCATCCCAGACGCTCGGCGAGCCGCCGAACGTGGCGCTCGTACGCCGCCGCCGCCTGATCGTCGCCGACCAAGATCGTCGCGAGGCCGGGCGCCGACCCCGTGATCTTCAGCTGCTCGAGCTCTTCGTGGACCCGCGTCGACAGGTCCTCCGCCAGCGCGTTGCCGTCGATCACGGTCGCGGCCATGCCACCCCCCGCCCTCAGGCGCCGCCGAGCCGCCGCAGGAACTCCCGCTCGTCGACGATCTCGATGCCGAGCTTCACCGCCTGGTCGTGCTTCGAGCCCGGATTCTCCCCCGCCACGACGAAATCGGTCTTCCGCGACACGCTCGAGGACACGCGGGCGCCGGCCTGTTGCGCGAGGCGAGCCGCCTCGTCCCGGGAGAGCGTGTCGAGGCCGCCCGTCAGGACGATCGTCACGCCCTCGAGCTGCTTGGCGCCGGTGTCGGGAGGGGCCTCGTCCTCGAGCCGGACGCCGGACTTCCGGAGCCTCTCGATCAGCGCGAGGTTCTCCTCCTCGTCGAACCAGGCGCGGACGGTCGCGGCGACGGTCGGCCCGATCTCCGGGACCGCGTCGATCTCGTCTTCGGAGGCGGCCGCGATCACGTCGATCGATCGGAACGCCGAGCCGAGCACCTCGGCGACGTGGGAGCCGACGTGCCGGATGTTCAGGCCGACCAGCAGCCGCCAGATCGGGCGATCCTTCGAGGTCTCGATCGCGCGGAGCAGGTTCTCGATCGACTTCTCCGCGAACCCGTCTAGCCGCGACAGATCCTGGGCCGTGAGCGAATAGATGTCCGCGGGATCTTGGATCAGACCTTCCTTCAAGAGTGACATCACGGTCATGTAGCCGAGGCCCTCGATGTCCATCGCGCCGCGTCCGGCGAAGTGGAACAACCACTCCACGGATTGGTCGGGACAACCGGCCCGGTTCGGACACCGCCAGTCGGCCTCTCCCTCGACGCGGACCAGCTCGGTGTCGCACGACGGACAGCGCTTCGGCATCCGCCACCGCCGGGCGCTCTTCGGTCGTTTGGACAGCACGGGGCCGACGATCTCGGGGATCACGTCGCCCGCGCGTCGGACGATCACCGTGTCGCCCTTGCGCACGTCCTTGCGGCGCGTCTCGTCCTCGTTGTGCAAGGTCGCATACGTGATCGTGACCCCTCCGACCACGACCGGCTCCAAGACCGCGAACGGCGTGATCTTGCCCGTGCGACCGGTGTGGACGTCGATCGCCTTCAGCAGCGCGGTGCGTTCCTCCGGCGGGAACTTGTAGGCGATCGCCCACCGCGGCGCGTGGCTCGTCGCGCCGAGCCGGCGTTGCAGCTTCGCGTCGTCGACCTTGATCACGGCCCCGTCGATCTCGTAGTCGAGGGAGTGTCGCTTCTTCTCCCACCGATTCAGGAAGGCGAGGATGCGCTCGATCGAGTCGACGCGCTCGGTCGTATCGGGGACGGGCAGGCCGGCCGAGGCGGCCCACGCCAGGAAGCCGGAGTGCGAGTCGAACGCGATCCCCTCGGCGGCGCCGAACGAATGCACCCACATCTTCAGGGGCCTCGATCGCGTCACGTTCGGATCCTTCTGCCGGAGCGACCCCGCCGCCGCGTTGCGGGGATTCGCGAACGGGCGCTTGTCCGCCCCGGTGAGCTCAACGTTCAGCTCCTCGAAGGCCTTCACGGGCAGGTAGACCTCGCCGCGGACCTCGATCACCTTGGGCGGATCGCCGATCGCGAGCCGCCGCGGGATCGCCTTCAGCGTTCGGACGTTCGCCGTGATGTCCTCGCCGATCCGGCCGTCGCCGCGGGTCGCGGCCTGGGTGAGCACGCCGTCTTCGTACGTGAGGGCACACGCGACCCCGTCGATCTTCAGCTCGGTGACGAACGTGGCCGCCGCACCCGCGAGACCGCGACCGACGCGCGCGGCCCAGGCGCGAAGCTCCTCCTCGGAGAAGGCGTTGTCGAGCGAACGCATCGGCGCCCGGTGCTGCACCGGCCGGAACAGCTCCGCGGGCGCCGCGCCGACCCGTTGGGTGGGCGAGTCCGGCGTGATCAGCTCGGGGAAGCGATCTTCGAGGCGCCGGAGCTCCCCGATCAGCTCGTCGTACTCGGCGTCGGAGATCTCAGGGTCGTCGAGGACGTGGTACCGGTAGAGGTGATGGTTGACCTGCTCACGCAGCTCCTCGACCCGGAGCTGTGCCTCGGCGAGCTCGCGCTCCTCCGAGGCGGCTCCGGCCTGCTTCGCGTTCGCCATCAGCCGGCGATCTCCAACCGGCCGGCGAGGCCGATCCGCTCGCCGACGACGAACACGCCGCCGCGGACCCCCGGAACGCCCTTCAGGTACCGGACCGCCTGCGCGAACCCGCGCTCCTTCGGCAGCAGGGCCTGCACGCCGGCGGCCGCCGCGTCGGCGGCCATGCACGTGTCCGCGATCACGGCGAGTCCATCGGGGCCGCCGCCGCCGCGACCGCGCCCCAGCGTCGTGGAGACGCCGACCCCCCGTGGGTCGGGCTCGAGCGCCACCGTGATCGGCTCTCCGCCGTGGCGCTTCACGGCGAGCTTCACTCGCTTGCGCGTCGTGATGAAGTAGTCCCCGCCGCACGCGACGGTGACCTCGTTCAGCGATTCCAGCAGGAACCGACCGACCTGGTCCAACACCGCACCCTGGAACGTGAACATCGGACCGACGCCGGCCTTCGTCGCGGAGCTCACCATCTCCTGCACGATCGCCGGCGCCGTCGGCGAAGGGGTGGGGATCGGACGCTTGCTGGAGCGGAACTCGGGATGTTGCAGCGCGTACGACTGCAGCTGCTCCCAGAACGACAGGGCCGCGGCGCGGGACTCCTCGGCGAAATCGTCGGCGGCGGTGATCCGGAGCACGAGATCCTGCACCTGGATCTCGAAGCTCTTGGGCTTGCGACGGAGGAGCCTCACCGGTTCCCTTCGAGGTGGCGAGCGCGCCGATGATAATCGAGGTCTCCGACGGCTCCGGCCGCTCGGATCAAGCCCCCATCAACACGTCGAGCACGGCCTGATCCTGGTTCATCGACCAGAGCTCCGCGATACGCCCGTCGCGCACGTGCATCACCTGCACCTGGGGCTGGTCGTACCGAGCGCCCTGCGCGTTCTCGACGTGCAGGTGGATCAGCGCGACCACGTGACGGTCATTCGCGACGACGTCGTGGATCTCGAACCGGGACGAGATCCCGGCTTCCCGGAGCCGGTCGAACCGCGCGGCGATGGCGTCGTGTCCGTCGAACCGCCCCGCGAACCGGTTCATCCCGGGCGAGTGCCAGACGACGTCGCCCGTCGTCGCGTCCAGGAGCGCCTCCGGCCCGCTCCCCGCGAACGCGTCCAGGAGCCGCCGGCCGAGCTGCGCGTTGGGATGCTCCCCGCTCATCATCTGAGCGCCTCCACGATCCGGCCACCCCCGAGGACCTCGTCCCCGCGGTACAGGACGGCGCGCTGCCCGGGCGCGACCGAGCGCTGGCGCGTGCGGAACTCCAGCTGGAAGCGATCCGCGCCCTCGGGCTCCACCACGCACGGGACATCGTCCCCCCGCGAGCGGAGCCGGACCTCCGCCTCGAAGGGTCCGTCGCCCGGCGGCCCTCCCGCGATCCACGATGCGTCGTCCGCGAGGAGCCCGCGTCGAGCCAGCAACGCTCCCGGTCCCACGACGATCCGGTTCGACGACGCGTCCAGGTCCAGCACGTAGCGTCGGTCACCGGTCGCGACGCCGGTTCCCCGGCGCTGGCCGATCGTGAACGCGAACGTCCCGGGATGGTTCCCGATCACTTCTCCGGTCTCGTCGACGACCTCGCCCTCGCGGACCAGATGCGGGAGGGACGCCCGCGCGTACGCTCCGGCGTCGCCCGCCGGCGCGAAGCAGAGCTCCTGGGAGTCCGGCTTGACCGCGACGGGCAGGCCGAACCGCTCGGCCAGGGCGCGCGTCTCGGCCTTCTCGAGGTCGCCGACGGGGAAGAGCGACCGGGTCAGCGCGCGCTGGCCGAGCATGTGCAGCATGTACGACTGGTCCTTCGCCCGGTCGGCGCCGCGCACGAGCCGCCACACGCCGTCGCTCTGCACGCGCCGGACGTAGTGGCCGCTGGCCACGAGGTCGATGCCGAGCGCGTCCGCCCGGCGCAGGAACGCGCCGAACTTGATCTCGCCGTTGCAGCGAGCGCACGGGTTCGGCGTCCGGCCCGCTTCGTGCTCGGCGGCGAAGTCGTCCAGCACGGCGCGCCGGAACTCTTCGGTCAGGTCGCAGATCTCGAAGGGGAAGCCCGCGATCCGCGCAACCTCCGCGGCGTCGCGGCGAGCCGTCGGGCCGCAGCAACCGTGGTCGACGCCGTCGAGGTGGATCAGTCGCATGTGGGAGCCCAGCACCTCGTATCCCTGCTCGTGGAGCAGGCACGCGGCGACGGAGGAGTCGACGCCGCCGGACATCGCGACCAGCACGGAGGGCATGGAGCGAGGCTAGCAGGGGTCCTGTGCGACACCGGCGAGGCACACCGCGCCCGTAAGGTGAACGCGATGCTCGAAGCGCGCTTCGACGACCTCACCGGCGCGTCGCCGTCGTTCCGGCTCGTCGAGCCGGTCGGTGTGCTGGAGGCCACCCGTGCCGGCGAGGTCGTCCCGACCCTCGAGGCGGCGGAGGCAGCGGCCGGGCGCGGCCTTTGGGTCGCCGGGTTCGTCGCATACGAGGCCGCGCCCGGCCTGGACCCGAGGCTCGTCGTTCGTGCGCGAGACGCAGATGATCCGTTCGCCGGGCTCCCGCTCGCCTGGTTCGCGATGTTCGAGCGGCGGGAGGAGACGCGCCTCCCCCTGCCGCGAGACGAGGGGGTCCCGGAGGCTCCACCAGGGACATGGGTCCCGACGACGTCGAGGGACGACCACGAGGTTGGGATCCGCCGGATCCGCGAGCTGATCGCGGCCGGTGAGACGTACCAGGTGAACCACACCCTCCGTCTGCGGTCTCAGGTGGAGGGCGATCCTCGCGGTCTGTATCGCGACCTTTGCTACGCCCAGCGCGGGGCCTACGCCGCCTACCTCGATCTCGGCCGGTACCGGATCGTCTCCGCCTCGCCCGAGCTCTTCTTCGAGCTGGAGGGCGCCCGGATCGTGACCCGACCGATGAAGGGAACCGCGCCCCGCGGCCGGTGGCCCGCCGAGGATCGACTCGTGTCCGAGCAGCTGCTGGCGTCGGCGAAGGACCGGGCCGAGAACGCGATGATCGTCGACCTCCTCCGCAGCGACCTCGGACGGATCGCTCGCCCGGGGTCCGTCTCGTGGGCCGACGCCTTCGACGTGGAGCGCTACGAGACCGTTTGGCAGCTGACGACGACGGTCTCCGCCGAGCTGCGACCGGGGGTCGCCGTGACGGATGTCTTCCGGGCCCTGTTCCCGAGCGGGTCGGTCACCGGCGCGCCGAAGGTCCGAACGATGGAGATCATCGCGGATCTGGAGGACAGCCCTCGAGGCGTGTACTGCGGCGCGGTCGGCTACCTCGCACCGAGTGGATCGGCCGGGTCGCGCGCGCGATTCAACGTCGCGATCCGCACGGTGGCGGTCGACGCGTCGTCACGCACCGCCGAGTACGGCGTGGGCGGTGGGATCACCTGGGGATCGGACGCCGCGAGCGAGTACGAGGAGGTCGTCGCGAAGGCGCGCGTGCTCACCGCCAGACGTCCGGGGTTCGACCTCCTCGAGACGATGCGGTTCGAGCCGGCCGACGGCGTGCGGCACCTCGACCGTCACCTGGCACGGCTCCTCGCCAGCGCCGACCACTTCGGCTTCGACGCCGACCGACGGGCGATCCTCGAGGCCGTGGAGAAAGGCGTCGCGTCGGCGCCGGGCCGCCCGTGTCGCGTCCGCCTCTCGCTCTCGAGGGACGGAACGGTCCGCGTCGTCTGCACACCGCTACCGGCGGAGGCGGGCCCGGTCACGGTCGCGATCGACGGCGTGGCGCAGGACCCGCGCGACGTCTTCCTCTTCCACAAGACATCGCTCCGCCACCGTTACCGCGAGGCCGCTGAGCGCCACCCGGACGTGGACGACGTCGTGCTGGTGAACGACCGGGGCGAGGTGACCGAGTCGACGATCGCGAACCTCGCCGTGCGGATCGACGGTCGATGGTGGACACCGCCGCTGGACGCCGGTCTCCTGCCGGGGATCGGCCGGGAGGTGGCGCTGGAGGACGGACGGCTCGCGGAACGCACGATCACCGTCGACGAAGCGAACGCGGCCGAGGAGCTCGCGCTGGTGAGCGACACGCGTGGCTGGCGGCGTGCGGTGATGCGCTCGCCTACCGCTCGGGCTCGACGGGGAACGTGAACGGGCGCATCGCGTGCTCCTCGAGGGGGCAGTCGCAGAGCGGGCAGCGAGGTGGCTCCTCGCAGACGAGCACGGTCCGCTCGCAGTAGGGGCAATCCGCTTCGCGCATCGCGGGTGGTTGGGCGATCTCGTTCGGCATCGTCGTCCGCGCTCGGGGGGAGCGGTCTCATCCCACCATCGGTCGAGTGCCCACCTACCTTGAATCGGGGAGACACGTCGGGTGGTGGCGCATGGGTCACATGGAGGAGACCCTCCCGATGGGAGGGTCTCCGATGAGCCGCGGAAGGGGGGTCCTACGCGGCCTCCATCTCCTTGCGACTGCGGCGCTTGCCGCGCGCGATGTAGGTGTGGACGGGTTCGTGCTGCCAGCAGTAGTCCCACCTGTTGTAGATCGAGAGCTTCGTCGTGCAGCCGGAGGCCGCGCACACGCGGTCCGTCCCGTATCGCCTGTTGGGCCTCGGGAGCGACCGGGCCGACTGGCCCCGGAACCTCTCCTCCGCCATCTCGCTTCACGTCCTTCCGGAAGTGCTCGCCGATGGGCGGACCGGGCGTCCGCCCTCGTCGTGACATTCGAACGGTCCCTGCGCCCGGTTCATTCCCTCCGGCGGCCCCGCCGCCGAGGGCAAGATCGCGTCAGGCGCCGCGGAACGCGGGCGGACGCTTCTCGAGGAAGGCCTGCATGCCTTCCTGCTGGTCCGCCGTCCCGAAGAGGCCGAGGAAGACCTCGCGTTCCCTCCGCAGACCCGCCGGCGCGGGCCCCTGGACGACCTGGAGGATCGCCTCCTTCGCCGCGGCGAGCGCGAGGCGCGGTCCCCGCGCGAACGTCCGAGCGTCCTCGACGGCGACGGCCGGGAGCTCGTCGGCCGGCACCACCCGTTCCACCAGCGCGAGCATCCTCGCCTCCTCGGCCTCGACCTGGCGGCCCGTGTAGATCAGGTCCCGGGCGACCCCGACGCCGGCGAGCCACGCGATCCGCTGCGTGCCGCCGGCTCCGGGGATCACGCCGATCCGGATCTCCGGCTGGCCCAGCTTCGCGTTCGCGGCCGCGTAGCGGAGGTCGCATGCGAGCGCCAGCTCGAACCCGCCGCCCAGGGCGAACCCGGTGATCGCGGCGATCGAGATCTTGGGCATCGACTCGAGCCGGTCACAGGCGGCCCCGAGCGTCGTCACCTGCTCACGGATCTCGACGACGTCCGCGTCGACCATCGTCTTGATGTCGGCGCCGGCGGCGAAGAGCTTCGGGCCGCCCCACAGCACGAGCGCTCCCACATCGTCGCGCGTCTCGGC
>DASQTT010000186.1:0-7385 GCA_035641735.1 Actinomycetota bacterium
CTTCGGGGACGGGTCGTTCGACGCCGTGTCCTTCACCTACCTGTTGCGGTACGTGGACGACCCCGCGGCGACCGTGGGAGAGCTGGCGCGGGTACTACGGGCGGGCGGCTCGATCGCGATGCTCGAGTTCCACGTCCCGGAGGGGATCCTCGTCCACGCCGGATGGTGGACGTACACGCGGTTCGCGCTCCCCGCGGCGGGATCGATCGTGTCGCCGGCCTGGGCGCGAACGGCCAGGTTCCTGGGCCCGAACGTCTCGGCGTTCGTCGAGGAGCACCCGGTTCCCGCTTGGGTCTCGTGGTTCCAAGGAGCCGGTGTGCGACACGTTCGAACCCGGTCGTTCCTCTTCGGGGCCGCCGTGGTGCTCTGGGGCGTGAAGGATCGATGAGCGAGGAACGGCCCGCGTTCTATGCGCTCTCGCCGGGGGGGTGGCGGGACTGGTGGACGCTGCTCCACCCGCCGTACACGATCTGGCACCTGTCTTATGTGGCCCTCGGCGCCGCGACGAGCCCGCGCGTGGACCTTTTCCTGCTCGGCCTCAGCATCCTGGGGTTCTTCCTGGGTGTCGGCATCGCCGCTCATGCGCTCGATGAGCTGCGCGGCCGGCCGCTCGGCACGGCGATCTCGACCGCGGTGCTCGTGACCGTCGCGACGGCGGCGCTCGCCGGAGCCGCCGCCGTCGGACTGGTCGGCGTGGTCCGGGTGTCGCCGTGGCTCCTCGTGTTCATCGCGGTCGGAGTGTTCCTCGTCGTCGCGTACAACCTGGAGCTCGCTGGCGGGGCCTTCCACTCTGACATGTGGTTCGCCCTCGCGTGGGGTGCGTTCCCCGCGCTGACCGCGGCCTTCGCGCAGGACGGCCGGGTGACGTGGGCTGCCCTCCTCGTAGCCGCGGCGTGCGCGGCGATCAGCGGTGCCCAGCGGGCGCTGTCCACACCCGTGCGCCGCCTCCGACGCCGCGTCGCCGCGGTCGAGGGCACCTTCACGATGCGGGACGGCACGACCGAGGCGGTGGATGCGGACGTCGTCCGCGCGGCGCCGGAGGCGGCCCTGAAGCTGCTCTCACTGGCGATGCCGCTCCTCGCCGCCGGCGCCGTCCTCGCGCGGGTGTTGCGCTAGCCCTCGTAGCCGGGCGGCACGGGCGGCGGTGACGTCGCCGGGCTCCCGTCCGGCTGGGTCTGATCGGGAAGCCACACGGCCTCGTCGGGGTCCGGATTGTTCACGTTCGGCGGCTCCGGGAAGATCTCGCCGGGACAGGTCCGTTCGGGCATCGGCGGCATGGGTTCGCGCGGCTCCTGCGTGAAGTCGAAGTTGTACGACAGGTTCCTCGCGTCGCGATCCCGGTGCGTCAGCTGCGTCAAGCCCCAGTTGTCCTCGATGAACCGCAGCACCGACGAGAACTCGCCGATCCGGCTGTCGATCGCGCCCTCCTTCGCATACGGCGAGATCGTGAGCATCGGGACGCGCATCCCGAAGCCGAAGTCGTCCACCTGCGGCGGCGGGACGTGGTCGTAGAAGCCACCGTAGTCGTCCCACGTCAGGAACACGGCGCTGTCTTCCCAGACCGGGGACGCCATGATCGCGTTGATCACCCGAGTGGTCCAGTTGTAGCCGTGGCACCAGCTGTTCCCCCCGGGGTGGTCGGACTCCTCGCCTCGAGGCGTCACCCAGACCACCGGCGGCAGCTGGCCCTGTTCGAGATCGTCGATCAGGCGATCCACGGGCCGGATGTACTTCGCCCACCGTTCGGGATGCTCGCGGTACCGACGGATCGAGGAATACGCCGACCAGATGTATCCGTACTGCTGGTTCGTGGCGCCGTAGAACGCCCACGGGATCCCCTTCTGTCGGAGAAGATCGCCCTCGGTCAGGAAGTCGAAGCACGGATCGACGAACTGGATCTCGCCCTCGGCGTCGTACACCGCGGCCTCGGACCCATCGGGCATGTCGCATCCCCACGACTTCGCGTATCCGGCCTGGATGCGTTCTTTCAACAGGCCCTCCGGCTGCTGCGGCGCGTCGTGCGTTCCGCCCGAGGTCGCGGCGATCGCGAACAGGTGATTCGGGAACGACGCGCCCTGGGCCGACGCGAAGAAGTTGTCGGACAGCACGAACCGCTGTGCCAGATGCCAGAGGTTCGGGATGTCCTCCTGCCGGAACTGGGTGTACGCGTAGCTCGCCGAGTCCTCCGTCTGTGTGAAGCCATCCATCCGACCCTCGTTGTACGCACGCACCGAGCACCGCCAGCAATGCGGGATGTCCGGGTGGTCATCCGGAGCCGGTGTCAGCGGCCGGGTCGTCGTGCCGTCGATCGCCGACGTTACGCCGTCGGCGCCCCGGAACCGCCCGAAGAGTTGATCGAAACTGCGATTCTCCTTCAGGATGAAGATCACCCGTTTGATCGGCCACCGTGTCGCGAAGCGCGACACGTCGACCGTCTCGGGCGCGACCGTAGGGTCGGGCTCGGCAGGTGTAGGTGTGGGCGACGGACCGGGATCGCCCACGCAGGCCGCGAGCAGCACGAGAGCGCTGAGCGCCGTGGCGAGGAAGCGCGCGCGGCCTGCCAGCATGGGCGGTGACGGTATCAAACGGCCCGTCGCGACCCGAAGGCTGGGTATCGCAGTCGCAGCCCGGTCGCGCCGACGTCGGCGACGACGATCGTCCAACCTCCGAGACTCGACACGGCGAGCCGATCGAGATCGGCGCCCACGAACGCGACGTTGGCCGGTTGGTTGAACGTCACGCCGTCGGGGTCCTCAGCGAGCACGTCCGGGTCCGCCCCGGGCGCCACTCGCCACACCCGGTCCGGTCGCCAGCAACCCACGAACATCGTGCCGTCCTCGGCGAGGGCGATCCCGTCCGGGAGCGAGCCGGGCAGCTCCGAGACGACCTCCATCGATCCGGCCGATCCATCCTCCCGGATCGGGATGCGAACGATGCGTCGTTCCGTCGTCTCGACGACGAGCAGGGCGTCGCCGTTGGCCGTGACACAGCAACCGTTGGGGAACCCGACCGGCTCTTCGCTCCAGACCTCGGTCGGGCCGTCCGGTGCGATGCGGAAAACGAGCCCGTCGTCCCCACGCCAGTCGCCCGAATCGGTCACGTACAGGGAGCCGTCGTCCGAGAACGCCGCGAAGTTGGGCACGCGAAGCGCCCGCTCCGAAGTCCCGGTCGAGTAGGCGGTCACCTCGCCGTCGGGATCGACGCGGGCGACCTGCGCACGGCCGAAGTCGCACGCGTAGACGTTCCTGTCGGCGTCCACGGCGACGCCGTAGAGGAAGCCGCCCGTCGAACCGATCTCCACCGCCGCCCCTTCGGCGATCCGGTAGATCTGTCCGGCCTCACCTCCCGCGTAGACGGTCCCGTCGGGGCCTGCGGCGATGCACTCGGGATGATCGAGACCGTCCGCGAGCGACGCGAAGCGATCAAGCATCGGACGAACCGCCGGCCGAGGAGTCCAACGCCGTTGCGAGGTCTTCGACCGAATCGGGATCCGCTCCGCGACCGGACACCTTCACGGAGAACACGTTCGAGCGCCGTCGCCAGGCCGAGAGATAGACGGGCACCGCTTTCGGACAGCAGCCGCCCGGGAGATGGACCGCGACGAAGGAGTCGGGCAGATCGAGTGGCGGGAGCGGATCGGCCGTTCCGAGCAGATCCGAGGCGTGGTCACGGAGCCAATCGAGGTACGTCTCGGCTCCGTCCGGGTCCTCGAAGGAGAGCACGCGGGTGATGGCCAGGGAGAATCGCGCGCCCGGTCCCGCGTAGGTTCGCTCGGCGCCGGAGCGGTACCCGGCATCCTCGAGCAACGACGCCAACACGTCGGGCTCGAGCGCGTCCCGAGCGAGTCGGTCGGCCGTGACCGTCGTCAGCTCGCTCTGCATCCCGCGCAGCTCGATCGCGGGGAGCTGGGGTCGGGGGGTCGGCGCGCCACCGCAACACGCCGCGACGATCAACAGGATCGACGCTGCACGTGTTGCGTCCTCGCGCATGTGCCCGTGGGTTCCCCTCGACGGATGCGGGTGGCATGATACGCCGAACCTTCAGGCGAAACGGAACGAGGGGGGGACCATGGGGGAGCGTTCCGCACCAAGCAGTCGATTCGGACGCCGCGATTTCATGCGCTACGCGGGCATGGTCGGGGTCGGGGCCTCCGGGCTGCTGGCCGCATGTCGGCAGGCCGACACGGGCCCGGGCACCGGGGGGAATGGTGCGAGCCCGTCGGCACGACCGCCGATCGGTCAGGAACCGGGCGACCTTCGGATCTACGAGTGGCTCGGCTACGGGGACGGATCGTACGGAGACGACATCCTTTGGAAGGACTACAAGCAGCAGGGATACCCGGCGCCCAAGTTCACGAAAACCTTCGATGACGACGCGGGCTACACGAAGGTAGCCGCCGGCGAGCGTTGGGACATCGTCCATCCGTGTGCGTACCGCTTCGAGGATTGGGTCAACCTGCAGGATGCCGACGGGTCGCCGGTGATGCAGCCGTGGGATACGTCGTTGATCTCGACGTATCAGGACCTCAACCCGGCTCTCCAGGACTTCGGCAAGATCGACGATCAGCAGTACTTCATCGTCGCCGACTGGGGCTTCGCGGCCCCGATGTACCGCTCGGACAAGATCCAACCGGAGAACACCTGGGGGGTCCTGTTCGACGAGCAGTACAAGGGCCGGATCAGCTGGTGGGACAGCCTCAACATGTTGATCGTGGCCGCGTACCTGAACGGCGTTCCCGACCCGTGGGCGATGACCGACGAGGAGCTCGAGCAACAGCGGGACTTCCTGATCTCGAAGGTGCCGCTGGTCCGCACGTTCTGGGTGGACGATCCGGCGCCGGACCTCGTCAACGGCGACGTGGACGTGGCCTACGCCTGGCAGAACCACTGGTGGGCTGCGGTCGGCTACGGCGTGCCGGCCGACGGCGTGCCCGCCGTGTACATGAACCCGAAGGAGGGGCGGACGTCGTGGTATTGCGGCTTCGCCCTCTTCGCGGACACGGAGAACTACCACCACGCGCACGAGTACGTGAGCGCGTGGACCGGTACGCGGGCCGCCGAGTGGCTGATCAACAACTACGCCTACGGCCACACGAACACCGAGGTGGATCTCTCGACGGTCAACCAGGATCTCGTCGACGCGTTCAGCCTCGACGACCCGACCGTCCTGATGGAGCCGACGTCGCATCCCGAACGGCCGATCGAGGGCCGTGACCGCTACAACGAGCTGTGGCTCGAGGTGAAGGCGGCCGCCTGAACCCACGAGCCGGAGACGGGGAGCCCGGGGACGAGCCTGACGGCTCGTCCCCGGGCGATCTGCCCGCGCCCCGGACGGGCTGGGCCACCGTCGGACTGCTGTCGCCTCCGCTGCTCTGGCTGGCGGTCTTCTTCCTGATCCCGCTGCTGGTCGTGGCGGCGTACAGCGTCGGCGCGCTCTCGCTGTTCCCGACGGGCGAGGGAGTGACCTTCTACGACTGGGGTCGCTTCCTGCGAGGTGACTCCGTCTACCTCCAGCTGTTCTGGAAGTCGATCCGGATGGCGCTCACCGTCTCGGCGATCGTGGTCGTGCTCGCCTATCCGCTCGGGTATTTCCTCGCGCTGGTCGCCGGGAAGCGGAAGTACATCTTGCTGCTCCTCGTGATCGTGCCGTTCCTCACGAGCTACCTCCTGCGGGTCCTCGCCTGGCGCGTGATCCTCGGCTCCGAGGGCGTCATCAACACGCTGCTGTACTCCGTGGGGATCCGCGACCCGAACGATCCCGTCCCGTGGCTGATCTACAGCCAGTTCACGGTGATCCTCGTGCTCGTCTACGTCTGGGTCCCGTTCGTCGCGCTGCCGATCTTCGTGACGCTCGAGAACCTCGACACCTCGATGCTCGAGGCAGGAACGGATCTCGGCGCGAACCGGTGGGGTGTCTTCTGGCGGGTCACGTTCCCACAGAGCCTTCCGGGGATCGCGGCTGCTTTCGTCTTCGTGTTCATCCCGACGATCGGGGAGTTCGTGACGCCCTCGCTCGTGGGCGGCACGAAGGGCACGATGTTCGGCAACGCGATCTCCTCGCTGTTCCTCAACGGCCTCGACTGGCAGACGGGCTCCGTGCTGGCCCTGTTCCTCGTCGTGGTCGTCGGTGTGCTGATGGCGATCTCGGCTCGGTTCCTACGGCTGCGCGAGTTGGAGACGATCTGACGTGGACGCGGCAGCCTCTCCCGGTGGACGGCGCGGGCTCGGACTCTTCTACGGACTTCTGATCCTGTTCCTGTACGCGCCGATCGCGATCCTCATGATCTTCTCGTTCAACGACAGCCGGCTGGTCGTGTTCCCCCTCGCGGGCTTCACCACGCGGTGGTACGAGCTCCTCTTGGACAACAGGGAGCTGCTGGAGTCGCTCGAGGTGTCGCTCGTCGTCGCGGCGATCTCCAGCGTCTTCGCGGTCTCGCTGGGCGTTCTGGCCTCCTACGCGATCGTGCGGCGGCGGTTCCGGGGGAAAGGCCCGGTGTCGGGGCTCCTGATCTCGCCGCTCGTGATCCCGTACGTGGTCTTCGGCATCGCGTTGCTGATCCTGTTCCGGGCGGTCGATGACTTCCTGATCCCCCGGTTCGGCATCTTCTTCGGGCTCGGGGCGCACGCGATCGTCGTGGGGCACGTCGTCGTGTCGATCCCGTACACGATCCTGACGATCGCGCCCCGTCTCGAACGGCTGAGCCTGCGGATCGAGGAGGCCGCTCGCGACCTCGGCGCGAGCCCGGCGTCCACGTTCGTCCGCGTCACGCTTCCGCTCCTGGTCCCGGCGATCGTCTCGGCGTACCTGATCGCGTTCACGTTGTCGTTCGACGAGTACGCGATCGCCTCGTTCGTGGCCGGAGAGGTCACGACGTATCCGCTGTTCCTTTACGGGCAGGTGCGGATCCGGGTGGGCCTACCGCAGATGATCGCGGTCTCCGTGATCGTGCTGGTCGCCTCGATGCTGCTCGTCGCCGGGACCGAGATCTGGCGTCGTCGCAGCGAGACGCGGCTCTCCGTCTGACGGCGCGCCCGTAGTATCCGCGCCGTGTCGGCTCTGCATCGCGTCGTCGGCTTCGCCGTGGTGGCGATCTTCGCCCTGGGGTGGATCTGGGGACTCGGGGCGAAGCTCGCGCGGCGCGATCCGGGAGATCGCTTTTGGACGTGGCTCACGGTCGCCCAGATCGTGGCCGCGCTCCAGGCGGTGCTGGGGACGTTGCTGCTCATCGTGGGTCGCCGCGTCGAGGCGGAAGGCGCCCTGGGTGGGCTCCTCCATTACGTGTACGGCTACCTGCCGCTCCTGCTGTTCGTCGTGGGACACGTCGTGGCGCGCGCCGGGAACGCCCGCGCGATCGGCATCGACCGACCGATCCAGCCGTGGGTGCC
>DASQTT010000187.1:0-2027 GCA_035641735.1 Actinomycetota bacterium
ATCTACAGCCTGGGCGTGGTCCTGTACGAGGTGCTCGCCGGACGTCACCCCTTCGCGGATGTCGCGCCCGACGAGGTCATCGGGAGGCACCTCACGTCGCCCCTGCCCGCCGTCAGCCGATCGCACCCCGGGTTGCCGACCGCGGTCGACGACGTCATCGCACAGGCCACCGCCAAGGAGCCGACCCACCGCTACCCCGACGCGATCGCCCTGGCCTCGGCGTTTCGCGCCGCCCTCGCCCCGACGGCCCGACGCCCTGCACCGGTCGGCATCGAGATCCGCAACCCGTACAAGGGCCTCCGACCCTTCCTGGAATCCGACGCCCCCGACTTCTTCGGCAGAGAGGCGATCCTGGCCGAGATCCTCGCTCGACTGTCGGATCGGGCCGAGGGCTCGAGGTTCCTTGCCGTGGTTGGGCCGTCCGGGAGCGGGAAGTCCTCACTGGTCCGCGCGGGGCTACTGCCGGCGCTGCGCCGCGGATCTCTCCCTGGATCGGAGCGCTGGTTCATCGCCGACATGCATCCGGGCGCTCACCCCTTCGAGGAGCTGGCGTCGGCCCTGACCAGGATCGCGGTGAACCCCCCGGTCGACCTGGTCGACCTCCTGGAACGGGGCGAGGACGGGCTGGGGATGACGACGAGCTCGCTGCTGCCGCCCGGGACCGAGCTCGTGGTCGTGATCGACCAGTTCGAGGAGCTGTTCACGCTCCTCGACGACGAGGACGCGCGGACCCGGTTCGTCGCCGCGCTCAGCAGGGCGGCGAGCGATCCTGGGTCCCGGCTGCGCGTCCTCGTCACGCTCCGTGCCGACTTCTACGATCGCCCACTCACCTACGCCGGCCTGGCCGAGCTGATGAAGACGCGGAGCGTCGTCGTGACTCCGCTCGTCCCAGAGGAGATCGAGCGCGCGGTGGCGGGGCCGGCCGAAGGCGTCGGCGTCCGGATCGAACCGGCCGTCATCGCCGACATCGTCGCTGAGGTGGCGGCACAGCCGGGAGCCCTTCCACTCCTCCAGTACGCCCTCACCGAGATGTTCGAGCATCGTGACGGCTCATCCCTCACATCCGAGGGGTACCGAGAGATCGGCGGCGTGTCGGCGGCCCTGCCTCGTCGGGCCGAGGATCTGTATCGGAGGATGAACCAGGCGGGTCAAGCGGCGGCACGCCAGCTCTTCCTGCGGCTCATCACGCTCGGCACCGACGGATCCGACGAGACGCGGCGGCGCGCCCTGCGATCGGAACTCGCCTCCCTCGTCGATGTCGACCCTGAAGCGATGGAAGCCGTCATCGAGACCTTCGGCGCGCGGCGGCTCCTCTCGTTCGATCACGACCCCGTCACGCGAGGGCCGACCGTCGAGGTAGCGCACGAGGCACTCCTGCGCGAGTGGGATCGCCTGCGAGGGTGGGTCGAGGGGGCGCGCGAGGACCTCCGCGCCCACCGACGGCTGTCCGCCGCCGCTCGCGAGTGGACCGACTCCGGCCGGGACCCGAGCTTTCTCCTCCGCGGGAACCAGCTGGAGAGGCACGAGGCGTGGACTTCGTCCTCGGGACTGGCCCTCACCGGCGACGAGCGCGCCTACCTCGACGCGAGTCTCGCCCAACGGGCGGGAGAGCTTGCCGATGAGGGATCCCGGAGAGCACGAGAGACGGCGCTCGAGCGGCGATCGGCGCGCCGGCTGCGTGCGCTGGTGGCGGTCTTCGCGGCCGCCGTCCTGATCGCCGCGTCGCTCACCGTTGTGGCAACGAACCAGCGGCGTGAGGCTGAGCGCGGGGCCAGGGTGGCCACCGCACGGGAGCTCGCCGCGGCCTCGGTGGCAAACGTGGAGGTCGACCCCGAGCTCAGCATCCTGCTGGCCATCGAGGCCGTCCAGACGACGCGCTCCGCGGACGGGTCGCCACTCCCGGAAGCGGAGGACGCGCTCCACCGGGCGGTGACGACGTCCCGGCTCGAATTGGAGGTTCCAGGGGTGGGAGGCCTCCTGGCCTGGAGCCCACGAGGAGTCTTCGTGACCGAGGGCCCCGAGGACTC
>DASQTT010000188.1:0-3158 GCA_035641735.1 Actinomycetota bacterium
AGCAGCTCCTTCATCACCACCTGGACGCCGCCGACGCGATCGAGGTCGCTCATCACGAAGCGGCCGGCCGGGCGCACGTCGACGAGGTGCGGGGTCAGGCGGGAGATCCGGTCGAAGTCCTCGAGCTGGAGGTCGACCCCGGCCTCGCGAGCGATCGCCAGCAGATGAAGGACGGCGTTCGTCGAGCCGGCCAGGGCCATCACGACCGAGATCGCGTTCTCGAAGGCCTCCTTCGTGAGGACGTCCCTGGGGAGCGGACCGCCGGCCCTGACCAGCTCGGCGGCTCGGAGCCCGCTCTCCCGAGCGAACACCTCTCGGCGGTAGTCGACCGCGGGCGGCGAGGCCGCCCCGGGTAGCGAGAGGCCGATCGCCTCGCCGACGGCGGCCATCGTGTTCGCGGTGTACATCCCCGCGCAGGAGCCCGTCGTCGGGCACGCCGCTCGCTCGATCCCGAGCAGCTCGGCGTCGTCGATCGAGCCCTTCGCGTGGGCACCGACGGCCTCGAACACGTCCTGGATCGTGACGTCGCGTCCCTTGTACGTGCCGGGGAGGATCGTCCCGCCGTAGAGGTAGACCGACGGCAGGTTCAGCCGGGCCATCGCCATCATCATCCCGGGCTCCGACTTGTCGCAGCCGGCGATCCCGACGAGCGCGTCGAACCGCTCCGCGTGCATCACGAGCTCGACCGAGTCGGCGATCAGATCGCGGCTCATCAGGGACGCCTTCATGCCCTCGTGGCCCATCGCGATCCCGTCGGAGATCGCGATCGTGCCGAACTCGATCGGAACCGAGCCGCCCTGGCGAACTCCCTCCTTCGCCAGCGCGGCGAGCTTGTCGAGGTGGTAGTTGCACGGGGTCACCTCGTTCCAGGAGGACGCCACCGCGACCTGCGCCTTGCCGAAGTCGTCGTCGCCGAGGCCGACCGCGCGGAGCATCGCGCGAGCCGGCGCGCGGTGCGCACCCTCGGTGACCTCCCAGCTCCGGGGTCGATCGTGCTCGCCGGCCATCTGGGTACCTTTCGTCGGCGCCTGCGAAGATGCGGGGCTGCAGCCTAGCAAGGGGTCTGTCCGACATGCCGCACGAACCTTCCACGACGTCACTTCCACCCGACGCCGGGCGGAGCTGGTGGCTCCGCGACGCGCTCGCGCACGACGCGGGCGAGCCCGCCGCGCCGCTGCGCACCGACGCGCGAGTCGACGTGGTGATCCTCGGCGGCGGCTACACGGGGATGTGGACGGCCCTGCACCTCACCGACCTCGACCCGGCGATCGAGGTCGCGATCGTCGAGCAGGACATCTGCGGCGGCGGGGCCAGCGGCCGCAACGGCGGCTTCGTGAATTCGTTCTGGGGCGACCTGCACTACCTGGTCGAGCGGTTCGGAGACGACCCCGCGATCGAGCTCTGCGAGGCCGGCGAGGACAGCATCCGGTCGATCGGGCGCTTCTTGGACCAGCACGACATCGATGCGTGGTTCCGGGCCGACGGCGAGTACGTGGTCTCGGCCTCGGAGGGGCAGGTCGGGCGCTGGGGGGAGGACCTGGCCCTCGCCGAGGAGCTCGGCGTGAGCCAGCACTTCCAGGTGCTGGATCCCGAGGAGATGCGTGCGCGGATCTTCTCGCCGGTGTTCCACGGAGCGGTCCACCGGAAGGTGGGCGCGACGGTGCATCCCGCGCGTCTCGCGCGCGGGATGCGCCGGGTCCTGATGGAGCGCGGCGTCCGGATCTACGAGGACACGCCGGTCACGCGGTTCGGCGCCGGCACGCCGGCCCTCGTCGAGACGCCGGCCGGCACGATCCGCGCGGAGTCGGCCGTGGTGGCGCTGAACGCCTGGGCGCACCACTGGAAGCAGTTCCGCCGTACGGTCGTGGTCCGCGGCTCGTACATCGTGCTCACGGCGCCGGCCCCGGAGCGGCTCGAGGCGATCGGATGGACCGACGGATCGGGGCTCGCGGACATGCGGAGCGCGGTGCACTACATCCGCACGACGCCGGACGGACGGATCGCGTTCGGCGTGGGCGGGATGCAGCCGAACCTCGCGCGACGGATCGGGCCGCGATTCGCCTACGACGAGGGCGCGGTGCGGATCGCGATCGCGGACCTGCATCGGATGTTCCCGGGGTTCGCGGACGTCCCGGTGGAGGCCGCGTGGGGCGGGCCGATCGACGTCTCGGGCCACCACCTGCCGACGTTCGGCACGATCGGGCGAGGCAACGTGCACTTCGGCCACGGCTACACCGGCAACGGTGTCGGCCCGGCGCACCTCGGCGGACGGATCATCGCGAACCGGATCCTCGGGCGGACCGACAAGGTGCTCGACCTCCCGGTCGTCGATCTCGTGCCGTTGCGCTTCCCACCGGAGCCGATCCGTTCCCCCGGCGCGCTGGTCGCGAACACCGCGATCTGGATGCGCGATCAGGCGCACGACGCCGGCGAAGATCCGAACCCACTGATCGACTTCGTGGCGAAGCTGCCACGTAGGCTCGGCTACAACCTCGGCCCGTAGCCCGTCCTCGGTTACAGCGCCCCTCGGCGCGAGCCGACAAGGGGGCCATGGGCGTGTCGACGACCGCACCGCCGCACGAGGTCCGGAGCGTCGGCGACCCCGGCATACCAGACCCGGTATCCCCGTCCCGGCCGAGAACCGTCCGGGCGGCCCTCGTCGCGACCGTCGTCGGCCTGCTCGTGTTCCTCCTCATCCAGGGGCTGTTGGCCGCCTACAACCTCGACGTGATGCGCGATGCCGTGGACCGTGACTGGCTCGACGTCGCCAGACGAGATCCGTTCCGGGCCGCCTTCGTCTCGTTGAGCTACGGCGGGTTCAGGTATCTGATGCTCGCGTTGGCGGGGTCGGCGATCGCCAGCCGCGGCCACCGCGTGGTGTTCGTGCTCCCGGCGGCGGCATGGGTCTTCGTGCCGGTCCTCATCGGCGCACACCAGCCGGAACCGATCGGCTCCGAGTGGGCCCTCGAGTGCTACGCCGCGTGCTCGACCGGACCGTGGTTCGGACACCCGTGGTTCGGGCCGCTCGTCGACCTCGCACTCGTGCTCGTCCCCGGGTGGGCGATCAGCCGGTTCCTTCCGCCTCGACGGTGGCCCCGGCGGACCGACGCCGCGGCGATCAGCGCGATCCTCGTGGCCGTGGGGACCGTCGCGGTCGT
>DASQTT010000189.1:0-3500 GCA_035641735.1 Actinomycetota bacterium
AGCGCGTGGCCGGCTCGTACGCGGCCGAGGACGTGCTGCCGCGGATGGCCCGGATCCTCGCCGACGCCGTGGGCGCGACCCAAGCGATCGTGTGGCTCCGCGTGGGCGCGGAGCTGCGGCCCGCGGGCCTGTCGCGGACGGACGAGCCGGCGCCCGACGTCGTGCCGATCCACGAGGACGCGCTCCCGAGGCTTCCGGGTGACACCGCCATCGAGGTGCGCGATCAGGGGGCGCTCCTAGGCGCCCTCACCGTCTCGATGCCGGCGAACGACCCGATGAACCCGTCGAAGGAGCGCCTCGTTCGTGATCTGGCTTCCCAGGCCGGGCTTGTCCTGCGCAACGTGCGCCTGATCGAGGAGGTCCGCGCGTCGCGCCAACGCCTGGTGGCCGCGCAGGACGAGGAACGGAGGCGTCTCGAGCGCAACATCCACGATGGCGCGCAGCAGCAGCTCGTGGCGCTCACGGTGAAGCTCCGGCTCCTCGAGCAGATCGCCGGACGGGATGCCCACAAGGCAGCCGAGCTGGCTGCGCAGCTCCAGGCCGAGACCACGCAGGCGCTCGAGGACCTGCGCGACCTGGCGCGCGGGATCTACCCACCAATCCTCGCGGACGAAGGCCTCCCCGCCGCCCTCGCCGCACAGGCGAGGAAGTCGCCCGTGCCGGCGATGGTCGACGCCGACGGCATCGGGCGGTACGCGGCCGACATCGAGGCCGCCATCTACTTCTCCTGTCTCGAGGCACTCCAGAACGTCGCGAAGTACGCGAACGCCTCCCGGGTGACGATCTCGCTCACGCGGGTCGACGGCCTGCTCTCGTTCGTGATCACCGACGACGGGGTCGGCTTCGATCCGGACGCGTCGCATCGGGGCACGGGGCTCCAGGGCATCGCCGACCGGTTGGACGCGTTGCGCGGCCGGTTCGAGGTCGTGAGCCGCCCGGGGTCGGGCACGACGCTGTCGGGAAGCGTTCCGGTCGGCTGACCGCGATCAGGCGGCGCCGCGTGCCGCGGCCCATGCATCCTCGAGTCGATCCGGACCGAACACCGACTTCGGGATGTAGGCGGCCGCCCCGCACTCCGCGGCGCGCGGCGCGTACTCCTCTTCCTCGTAGGTGGACAGGAGCAGGACGACGGCCCGGTTGGCGTCGTCGGCGAGGATCCGGCGGGTCGCGTCGAGTCCGTTGATCCCGGGCAGGTTCACGTCCATCAGGACGAGGTCCGGCGCGAGCTCCGCGGCCATCGTCACCGAGTCCTCACCCGTCTCGGCCTCGCCCACGACCTCGAAGCCCTGGGTGGCCTCCACGACCATCCTGGCCGCCAGCCGGAAGGGCTCCTGATCGTCGACGATGAGGACATGCACGGTCACGTGAACCTCCTGCTTCCAGGGTGGCACCGCGATCCCGCAACGCCAGTGATGCCAGCACCACTGTTGGCGTCCCCGAACGGCCCTCTCCCGTGGGGGCTACGCTCGCGCCGAGGCGCTCGCTTCTTGAGCCCCCACACCCCTCCCGTGGGGGCTACGCTCGCGCCGAGGCGCTCGCTTCTTGAGCCCCCACCCCCTCCCGTGGGGCTACGCTCGCGCCGAGGCGCTCGCTTCGTGAGCCCCCAGGCCCCTACGCGGCGACGTCGGTGAGGCGGAGGAACGCCCGCTCCAGGACGAGGCGGCTGTTCAAGTTCAGGTCCTCCGCGAGGGCGGCGCGCGCCTCCTCGACGGCGACCATCGCGCGCGCGGCGCGCACGACGGGCAGGCGCGCCCCGCCGGCACCGGCCAGATCGGGGTTCATCAGCACCTCGATCCCGCCTCCGACCGCGCCGGCGATCGTGTCGCGCAGCAGCGACGAGACGCCGAGCAGCACCCAGTCGACGTAGTCGCGCTCAGCGCGCCGTTCGCGGCGCTGCGAGCGGAGCTCGATCCTCCGGATCGCTCCGCGATAGGCCTCCTCGGGACGCCCTCGCTCGTCCAGGAACGGCGCGAGCTCCTCGGCGAGTTCCCCCTTGATCGTCTTCTTGTAACCCGCCGCCGCCGCCAGGACGACGTCCGCGGCGGCGAGCGCTCCCGCCGGACCGGCGGCCGCCAGCTCGATCGCCGCACCGGCCGCGTCGCGGAACGCGAGCCCCTCCTCCGACGTCGCCAGACGACGGGCCCGGCCGACGTTCCCGCCCGCGAGTCGAGCGGCCAGCCGCGCCCGGACCTCGTCGGCCCCGCCGCGGACCAGCTCGTCCACGACGAACGCCTCAGGGAGCGCCGTGAAGGCGATCACGTGACACCGCGACTGCACGGTCTCCGGCAGCTCGTGCGCCCGGGCCGAGAGCAGGAGCAGCACGGCGTCGGCCGGTGGCTCCTCCAGCACCTTCAACAGGGTGTCCGCGGCCGGCGGAGAGAGCCGGTCCGCCTCGCGGATCACGAACACCTTCCGTCCGGGCTCGGGCGCCGTGCGGTACGCCGGCTGCCACACCTCCGTCCGGATCGTGTCGACGTGGATGTCGCGACCCTCGGGCTCGACGACGAACTCGTTCGGATGATGGTCCTGCAGCGCCAGGCGGCAGTCGCGACAGTCGCCGCATCCTCCCCGCCGGCAGAGCAGGGCGGCCGCGAACGCGCGCGCGGCGAGCGACTTGCCGCTGCCTTCCGGCCCCGCGAAGACGTAGGCATGGTGTGGCCGGGCCACCGCGCCCCGGAGGAACGCGATCGCGCCCTCCTGGCCGGGGACGTCGTCGAGGACCGGGGTGGGCACGGGCGAACCGTAGCGGGGGTCGGCGACGCCGTCAGCCGTCGTCGCGGTCCGGCGCCGCGCTCTGCGCTCCGCCGGTCTCGGTGGAGGCGGTCGCCTCGCCGTCCACCGTCGACCGCCTCGCGACCTCCTCCTCCCGCTCGAGGGCGCGATCGAGCGCCTCGCGGACCTGATCCGCGACCTCGGCGGGCGCCCGGTCCGCATCGATCACGACGAAGCGCTCGGGATGCTCCTCCGCGATCTTCAGGTACGCGTCGGCCACCTTCGCGTGGAAGTCCTGTCCCTCGAGCTCCATCCGGTCGGGAGCCTCCGTCGATCGGAGCAGACCTCGCTCCGGCTCGAGATGGAGCAGGATCACGAGGTCCGGGAAGAGACCCTGCGTCGCCCACACGTTCAGCGTCAGGATGTCCTGCTCCCCCAGCCCCCGTCCCCATCCCTGGTAGGCGAGGGACGAGTCCACGTACCGGTCGCAGATCACGACCTTGCCCTCGGCCAGCGCCGGACGGATCACCGAGTGGACGGTCTGGGCGCGGCTCGCCGCGAACAGGAGAGCCTCGGTCCTCGCGTCGACGGCTCCCGTGTCGGGATCCAGCAGCAGGTTCCGGAGGCGTTCTCCGAGCTCCGTCCCGCCGGGCTCGCGGGTCAGGAGGACGTCGTAGCCCTCCCGACGGAGGTGCTCCGCCGCCATCTGGATCTGCGTGCCCTTGCCCGACCCCTCCACGCCCTCGAAGGCGATGAAGAAGCCGGTCGACGGCGGCCGCTTCAGCTTC
>DASQTT010000190.1:0-5458 GCA_035641735.1 Actinomycetota bacterium
GGCGCACAAGACAATCTACGACGGCGCGATGGTCGCGAAGGGCCACGGCGCCACGGTGCAACGGTTCCGCCACGACGACCCCGAGCACCTCGAGACCCTGCTGCGCTCGACCGCGATCACGCCCCGCGTGATCGCGCTCGACGGCGTGAACTCAATGCTCGGCAACGCCCCAGACCTGGTGACGTTCGCAAGGCTCGCCCGCGAGTACGACGCGCTCCTCTACGTGGACGACGCGCACGGCTTCGGCGTCGTTGGCGAGCGCTCGCCCGACGAGCTGTGCGATTGGGGCATGCGCGGCAACGGCGTGATCCGGCATCAGGGTGAGACCTACGAGAACGTGATCTTCGTCGCGGGCTTCTCGAAGGCGTACTCGTCGCTGCTGTCGTTCCTCTCGCTGCCTACGCGGCTGAAGGACGTGCTGAAAGTCGCGGCGCCGCCGTACCTCTACTCGGGCCCGTCCCCGGTCGCGTCCCTCGCCACGGTGATCGCAGGCCTGGAGGTGAACGAGCGCCGCGGCGACCGGATCCGCCTCCGGATGCACCGCAAGACCGCGCGGGTGCTCGACCGCGTGCACGAGCTCGGCATCTACACGCCGAACCGTTCCGGCTACCCGCTGATCGAGATCCCGCTCGCGCATCACGAGGACATCGACGCGGTCGGCCGCTACCTCTTCGATCGCGGGATCTACCTGACGATGGCGGCCTACCCGCTCGTGCCGATGGACGAGGTCGGCTTCCGGGTCCAGATCACGGCCGCGAACGACGACGACCAGATCGAACGGCTCTGCGAGGTGCTCGGCGAGATCAACGAGCGCTTCGAGCTGCAACACGATGGACATCGCGAGCTCCTCCGGGAACGAGCCGCCCGAGCAGGAGGGAGCACGGCATGACGAAGGGGCCCGTCGCGGCGGGGCTCGGCAAGGCGGAGGAGCTCTCGGAGGCCGGCGACTACGAAGCCGCCCTGCAAGAGCTCGACCGCCAGCTGAACGAGCATCCGATGGAGCCCGCCGTTCACACGGCCAGGGGCTGGGCGCTCGAGAACCTGGGACCGAAGGGGCTGCCCGAGGCACGCGACGCCTACCGCCGGGCCCTCCAGCTTGACCCCTCCGCTCTCTGGGCGAAGGAGGGCCTCTCGAACGTCTACCGGCGCATGGGCGACGCCGACGCCGCGAACCAGCTCGCCCGCGAGGTGATCGAGGAAGGGACGATCCGCTGCGACAAGGAGATCGACCTCTTGGAGCTGGTCGGGTGGTGCCAGCTCCGGCTCGGTGAGTACGCGAGCGCCGTCGCGACGCTGCGTCGGGCGCTCGAGCTGGACGGCCGCTGGACCGCGGTCCGGTTCGACCTGGCCCTGGCGCTGATGTGCGCGGGGGACCGCGGGCGGGCGTTCCTCGAGTACCAGCGCGGGATCCACCAAGCGGTGAACGGCGGGGTCGAGCGGCTCGCCGGCGTCGTCCGGATGGGCCTGGACGACCTCGAGGAGTGCCTCGCCGAGCGCCCGGCGCTGGCGGCGACGCGGGAAGCGATCGCGGCCCGGGACCTCCTCCGATCCACCCTCCGGGTGGCCACGCGAACGGGGTGAGCGGTGCGCTCCCTGCCGGATCGCGTGCGGATCCTCCGACCTCTCCGGCACCGCGACTTCCGGCTGCTGTGGACCGGCATGACGACGTCGCTGATCGGCGACGGGATCTTCATCGTGGCGCTGGCCTGGCAGGTCTACGACCTGTCGAACGCGCCCGCGGCGCTCGCGATCGTCGGCGTGGCGATGACGGTGCCGCAAGTCCTCTTCCTGCTCCTCGGCGGCGTGGTCAGCGACCGGCTCGATCGCCGGCTCGTGATGGTCTTCGCCGACGCGCTCCGAGCCCTCAGCCTGATCGCGCTCGGCCTCCTGACGTTCGCCCCGGAGGGGACCCTCCAGATCTGGCACATCATGATCGTGGCCGCGGCGTTCGGCGCCGGGACCGCCTTCTTCGGCCCGGCGTTCGACGCGATCGTCCCGCAGCTCGTACCGGCGCGTGACCTGAACCAGGCGAACTCGCTGGATCAGTTCATGCGTCCGGCAGCGGCGCGGATGCTCGGTCCGGCGGTCGGCGGGTGGCTGATCGCGATCTGGGGGACCGGCGCCGCGTTCCTGATCGACGCCGGCACGTTCGTGCTCTCGATCGTGTGCGTGGCGCTGATCCGGGCGCGTCACGTCAAGCGTGACGCCGACGAGGAGAGCACCGGGTGGCAGGACATCAAGGAGGGGTTCCGCTTCGTGCGTTCCCGGACGTGGCTCTGGGGCACGTTCCTCGCGGCGACCCTGGCGTACCTGATCTTCTGGGGACCGGACGAGGTCCTGCTGCCGTTCGTCGTGATCAACCATATGGGTGGGTCGGCCAGCGACCTGGGCATGATCCTGGCCCTCGGGGGCGTCGGCGCGATGTTCGCCGCGATCGTGATGGGCAACCGCGAGGTTCCGCGGCGTCACATCACGTTCATGTACGTGGTCTGGACGCTGTCGACGCTTGCCGTGGCGGGCTACGGGCTGGCCTCGTTCCCTTGGCAGGCGATGGTGGTGAGCTTCGTGTTCAACGCCCTGGAGGGCGCCGGCACGATCGTCTGGGCAACCACCAAGGGACGGCTCGTGCCGGCACGGCTCCTGGGGCGGGTCTCGAGCTTCGACTGGTTCATCTCGATCGGTCTGGTGCCGCTGTCGTTCGCCGTGACGGCCCCCGTGGCGGCCGTGCTCGGTGCCCGGGCGACGCTCGTGGGGGCCGGGGTGCTCGGGGCCATCGTGACGCTGGGGTTCCTGTTCCTCCCCGGGATGCGGGACGTCGAGAGATCCGGCGACCTCGCCCGAGCGTCCGTCGACGACGAGGACATGGAGCTGGCCGCACTGGCCGAGGGCATGATGGTCCCGGTCGGGGTGGTCGAACGGCCGTCTCGGGCGTCCGAGACCGCCGAGAGCGGGTCCTGAGCAGGCGTTATGCGTCTACAGCGAGGTCGTCGGACGTCCGATAACCATCGGATGAGGCAGCGGGCCTGGTTGTGGTACGTCGCTGGCGGCGTCGTATTGACCGGCGTCTTCCACGTCGTCGGGCGGCCGGGGCCACTGTTCAACGTGATCGCGATCTCCTCGCCGATCGCGATCGTCCTCGCGGTCCGGATGTGGAGACCCGACGCCCGGTGGCCCTGGTACCTGTTCGCGCTCGGCCAGGCGCTGTTCGTCGCCGGTGACGTGATCACCTACAACTACGATCGGTTCTTCAACTGCGTCGGGTGCTTGCCGTTCCCTTCGATCGGTGACGTCTTCTACCTGTCGGTCTACCCCTGTCTGGTCTTCGGGATCCTCCTGCTGATCCGATGGAGGAACCCTGGAGGCGACCGCGACAGCGTGATCGACTCGTTGATCGTGGCGATCGGGATCGGGACGATCTCGTGGGTCTTCCTCCTCTCCCCGCTGGCCCAGGATCCCGGCGTGAAGTTGATCGAGAAGGCCACGGCGATGGCGTACCCGGTGATGGACCTGATCCTGCTGACCGTGGTCATCCGTCTCGCGATCGGGGGCGGTCGCCGCGCCACGTCCTTCTACCTCCTGGCCGGCGCGGCACTCGCGCTGTTCGTCACCGACTTCCGGTACAGCTACATCTCGGTCACGGGCGCGGTCTACGAGCAGAACGGCTTCCTGGAGCTCGGGTGGGCATCGTTCTATGTCCTGTGGGGAGCGGCGGCCCTGCATGGGTCGATGCGGACCCTGTCCACCCGCGTGCAGGACGCCGACCCAAGGCTATCCCGTGGTCGCCTCGCGATCCTGGCGCTCGCGTCACTGCTCGCCCCGAGCGTGATGATGCTCCAGCAGTTGCAGGGGAAGACCGGCGACCTCCCGGTCCTGATCGCGGCCTCGGGCGTGCTCTTCCTCCTCGTCGTGATGAGGATCTCCGGCCTCGTGCGCAGGCAGGAGCAGTCGACGATCCGCGAACGCGCGCTGCGCGGCGCCGGTACCGCCCTCGTGACCGCCACGAACCGCGACGGGATCTACGCCGCCGCCCTCCAGGCGGGGCGGTCGATCGCCGGCGACGGCTCGGTGATCCGGGTGCTGGCCGGCGACGAGCATCCCGAGACGTTCACGGTCGTGGCGGCGTCCGGCGGCGAGGAAGCCGTGATCGGAGAGACGATCTCGCTCTCGATCCTGCCCAGCTGGAAGCGCGACCGGCTGAAGTCGCACCGCTCCTACGAGGTCCCCACGAGCGAGGCCGAGCTCGCCGGGCCCCTTGGGTTCCCCGAGGAGTGCATCACGCTGCTCAGCGGACCGCTGTTCATGAAGGAAGAGCTGCGCGGCCTGCTGGTCGTCGGGAGCCCGAGTCCGTTGCCCCGCGCGAACCGCGACACGCTGGAGGCGCTGATGTCCCAGGTCGCCCTGGCGCTCGACAGCGCCGCGCTGACCGAGGACCTCCTGCGCCAGCAGACCGAGGCACGGTTCCGATCCCTCGTGCAGAACTCGACGGACGTCGTCATGGTCGTCGACGTCGACTCGACCGTCCGCTACGTGAGCCCCTCGGTGCAGGGCGTCTTCGGCTACGACCCGGGGGAGCTCGAGGGCACGAAGCTGACGAGCCTGATCCATCCCGACGACAAGGCGCAGGTGATCCAGTTCCTGACGCCGAGTCCCCGGGACGCCGCGCCCGCCACGCAGCTGATCGAGTCCCGGATGCGGCACCGCGACGATTTCTGGCTCCACGTGGAGACCCTCCGCACGGACCTGATGCACGACCCGAACGTGAAGGGGATCGTCCTCAACTCGCGGGACGTCTCCGAGCGGAAGGCCTTCGAGGAACAGCTGTCGCACCAGGCGTTCCACGACTCGATCACGGGGCTCGCGAACCGCGCGCTGTTCCGCGACCGGGTCGAGCACGCGCTGGAGCGGCTCACGCGCAACGAGAACCCGATGTCGGTCCTGTTCATGGACCTGGATGACTTCAAGACGATCAACGACTCGCTCGGCCACGCCGCCGGTGACCGACTCCTGGGCGAGGTCGGGGAGCGACTCCGGAAGTGCCTCCGGACGCCGGACACCGCGGCCCGCCTGGGCGGCGACGAGTTCGCGATCCTGCTGGAGGACGGCGGAGAAGGCGTGGGGGCGGCCGACGTCGCCGCGCGCATCCTCACGGCCCTCGAGGCTCCCTTCCAGCTCGACGGTAAGGAGGTCTTCATCCGCGCGAGCATCGGGATCGCCACCTCCGACGGCCGGCGAACGACCGGTCCCGAGGGGGCGGAGGAGCTGCTGCGGAACGCCGATGTTGCGATGTACATCGCGAAGGAGGCCGGCAAGAACCGCTATCAGATCTTCGAACCGAAGATGCACGACACGGCGCTCCGCCGGCTGGAGCTGAAGGCCGACCTGCAGCGCGCGGTCGACAACGCCGAGTTCGATCTTCACTTCCAGCCGATCATCCAGCTCGCCACGGGCGAGATCGAGG